>NZ_JBSYGH010000001.1:385250-648802 GCF_054121495.1 Salegentibacter haimaensis | reverse complement strand
CAACTAAGCGAGCCTGCGAGCCCACAACAACTAAGCGAGCCTGCGAGCCCACAACAACTAAGCGAGCCTGCGAGCCCACAACAACTAAGCGAGCCTGCGAGCCCCTCTGCCAAACCTATGAAAAAGAAAATACCAAATGTCTCACAAATCCCTTAAAGCCAGACAGGACCATCTCTCCCAGCCCAAAACTCAACTGGAAATTCTCAGTAACGGAATTTTTAAGGAGGGAGAATTGCCTTATTTTAAGGATAAAATCGCCAAAACCGGGCATTTCCCGCTTAAACCTAAAAAACTGGAAATTCTTCAGCTTAATTTAGGCTATATGTGCAACCAGGTATGTTCGCACTGCCACGTTGATGCGGGGCCAGATCGCAAGGAAATTATGACCCGCGAAACTATGCAGCAGTGTTTGGAGGTTATTAAAAGTACTTCGGCGCATACGCTCGATCTCACAGGAGGCGCCCCCGAGATGAATCCCGATTTCAGATGGTTTGTTGAAGAAGCCTCCAAAGCAGGGATTAAAGATTTTATCGTTCGTTCGAATCTAACCATCATTCTAGCCAATAAGAAATATCACGACCTACCCGAATTTTTCAGGAAATACAGGGTACATGTAGTCTCCTCCCTTCCTTTTTACAAAAGAGAGAAAACCGATAAACAGAGAGGCAGCGGAGTTTTTGACAAGTCTATCAAAGCCCTCCAAATGCTTAATGACGTTGGTTACGCCCAACCCGGCACAGGTTTGAAATTAGATTTGGTTTACAATCCCGCAGGAGCCTTTTTACCCAGCAACCAGGCCGCGATGGAAAAGGATTTCAAAAAAGCACTAAAGGAAGATTTTAATATCGATTTCGACAACCTGTTTGCCATAACCAATCTTCCAATAAGTCGGTTTTTAGAATATTTGATCGCTTCTGAAAATTATGAAGACTATATGCACGAACTCGTGAATGCCTATAACCCTGCGGCTGTAGAAAATGTGATGTGTACCAATACGATTTCGGTGAGCTGGGATGGCTGGTTGTACGATTGTGATTTCAACCAGATGCTGGAACTCAAGGTAGCCTCGAAATCTCAACATATTAAAGATTACAACGAAACTTTGCTGCAAGACCGGGAAATCGTAATTTCACAGCATTGTTACGGGTGCACAGCCGGGGCCGGTAGTAGTTGCCAGGGGACCGTAGCCTAATATTTAATTTTTCCGAAGTTTGAATTCCAGAGATCTTCTCCTCATCTTTACTAAAAATCCGAAACCCGGCAGGGTGAAAACCCGGCTCGCTGTTGATATTGGCGATCAAAACGCGCTGAAGTTATACCGGTATTTGCTTCAGCATACGATGGAAGTAACTAAAAAGCTTCCGCAGGAAAAATGGGTTTTTTATTCTGATGAAATTCCCGAGAAAGATATCTGGGACGAGAAACATTTCAGCAAAAAATTGCAACAGGGAAACGACCTGGGTGAAAGAATGCAAAATGCCTTTGCTGAAGCTTTTCAGCAAAATTACCAGAAAGTGATCATCATAGGCTCTGATCTTTATGATCTGCAAACCGGGGATTTGAAACAGGCCTTTAGAAAACTTGATGAAAGCGATGTAGTGATTGGCCCGGCCAGGGATGGAGGTTATTATTTACTGGGAATGAAGTCCCCACACAATGCGCTTTTTCAAAACAAAAAATGGAGCACAGCCAGAGTACTTGAAGACAGCCTGGCCAACTTAAAAGATAAAAAAGTAATACTTCTGGAAGAACGCAACGATATAGACTGCGTAGCCGATATCCCAAATCTTCCTGAATTCAAAACATATTTTCAATGATAAAGGAGTTAAATGAATCTGTAGATTATCTCAAATCCAGAGGTTTTGGCGAACCCGAGTTGGGCATCATCCTGGGAACCGGACTCGGAAAATTGGTAGATGAACTCGAAATTGAAGTCGAAGCCAGTTATAATCACATTCCTTATTTTCCCACAGCTACCGTCGAATTTCACAAGGGAAAACTTCTCTACGGAAAACTTGAAGGCAAACAGGTAATCGTAATGCAGGGCCGGTTTCACCATTACGAAGGTTACAGTCTAAGCGAAGTAACCTATCCCGTGCGGGTTATGAAGCGCCTGGGAATAAAAAAACTACTGGTAAGCAATGCCTCGGGATCTGTAAATCTCGATTATAAAAAAGGAGAGTTAATGTTACTGGATGATCACATTAACCTCATCGGCGATTCTCCGCTCGCCATTTTTGGTGTGGAAAGACTTGGCGAACGCTTCGTCGATATGAGCAGGCCTTACAATCCCGAAATGAACAGCATTATTGAAAAAGCTGCCAAAGAGCAAAATATCAGACTTCATAAAGGAGTTTACGCAGCCGTGTTGGGGCCCCAATTAGAAACCCGGGCCGAGTATCGAATGCTAAAAATTCTGGGCGCCGACGCCGTGGGTATGAGTACCGTACCAGAAGTGATCGTGGCTAACCACCTGGGTATCCCGGTATCGGCAATTTCGGTAATTACCGATGAAGGCGACCCCGATAACCTCGAACCGGTAAACATTCAGGATATTATAGAAATGGCTAAAAAAGCAGAACCCGATATGATCAAACTTTTTAGGGAGGTGATAAAAAACGTATAAATTGGAGCATACCGTCATTATAGGTAACGGCATAGCAGGGATCACCTGCGCTCGTCATATCAGAAAAAATTCTGATATGCGAATCACCGTGATATCTGCCGAGAGCGACTATTTCTTTTCGCGCACGGCATTGATGTACGTTTATATGGGCCATATGAAGTGGGAACATCTCAAGCCATACGAAGATTGGTTTTGGGATAAAAACCGCATCGAATTAAAACAGGGTTGGGTTGAAAAGATAGATTTTCAGCAAAAACGACTACATTTTTCTTCCGAAGAAACTTTGAATTATGACAAGCTGGTGCTGGCCACCGGTTCGGTCTACAATAAATTTGGCTGGGAAGGCGAGGATTTAATGGGCGTGCAGGGATTGGTTAGCAAACAGGATTTAGAGCTGCTGGAAGAAAACACTCCAAATTGCAAAAAAGCAGTAATTGTAGGCGGCGGCCTTATAGGGGTAGAACTTGCCGAAATGCTAAGCACCCGAAATATCGAGGTAACTTTGTTGGTACGCGAAAAGGCTTTCTGGCAAAATATACTTCCCCTCCAGGACGCCGAAATGATTTCGGCGCATATTCGTTCTCACGGCATAAATCTTAGGCACGAAACAGAACTCGACAAGATTTTGCCAGATGAAAATGGAAAGGTTCGGGCTGTGGTGACCTCAAGTGGAGAGGAAATCGAATGTCAACTTGTGGGTCTCTGCGCCGGGGTGCGTCCCAATATCGATTTTTTAAAAAATTCAGAGCTTGAAATGGAGAGGGGAATTTTGGTGGATGAAAAGCTGCAAACTAACCTGGAAGATGTTTATGCCATTGGGGACTGTGTTCAATTAAGACACCCACAACCTGGCCGGAAGGCTATTGAAGCGGTTTGGTATACGGGAAGAATGATGGGCGAAACCCTGGCAAAAACGCTTACAGGAACTCCAACTCCCTACCAGCCGGGAAACTGGTTTAATTCGGCTAAATTTTTTGATATTGAATATCAAACCTATGGCAGGGTTTCGGCCGAACCGGGCAGGGATGAAAAACAATTTCACTGGCAGCACCAGGATGGCACAAAAGCAGTAACTTTTGCCTTTAATCCTGAAAACCAAAAATTTCTCGGAATCAACACTTACGGAATTCGTATGCGTCACGAGATTTTTGATCGCTGGTTAACAGAAAATCGCAACATAGGCTTTGTGCTACAACACCTGGAAAAGGCCAATTTTGACCCGGAGTTTTATACCCGCTATGAAAAGCAGATTTTTGAAAGTTTTAAAACAGACCTCACAGGTCTTGGAGACCTGTGAGGTCTAAATACTTTTTAGAATGAAATATGAGCCAATAATCGCAGGAAGGTATTACCATATTTATAATAGAGGTAATAACAATCAACATATTTTCTTTGAAGAAAAAAATTATGATTATTTCATTCAATTAATGATAAAATACATAATTCCGGTAGCAGACATATATGCTTATTGCCTCATAAAAAATCATTTTCATATTTTGCTACGAACCAGGGAGGATATTCAGGATGTTTTTATTTCAAAAGCTTTTTCAAATTTATTTAATGCATATGCAAAAACAGTAAATAAAGCTTATAACCGAAGTGGAAGTCTATTTCAGGATCGATTTAAACGGAAAATAATCGAAAACGAAAGTTATCTTAGAAATTTAATTCTGTATATTCATTTCAATCCTCAAAATCATAATTTAATAGAAGATTTCCGTGCATATAAATATTCCTCTTATTCTAAAATAATAAATAGGGAAGATTCATTTTTATGCAGTGATGAAGTGATTAGTTACTTTGATGATATAGTGAATTTTTCTAAGGTTCATTATCAGAAACAGGATAATCTTGAATTTCTAAACGATAGAGGTTTTCTCTTTGAATAAGCACAGACCTCACAGGTTTTGAAAACCTGTGAGGTCTAACATAAATATATGAGCAAATTAGAACGAAATATGTCCCTTGCGGGGGAGCCGCCGACAGGTCTAAGCTTAATTCAAAAACTGGCTTCAGGCATAGGTCTGGCTGGCCTGTTTATCCTGGTACTTGCCCTGGCCAATGTGAGTTTTCCTAACAAAAGCCTCTTTTTAATCCTTTCTTTAGGATTAATGACAGCAGGAACCGTAATTTTTTCCCGGGATCTCTATAAAAACACCCACCCCGGAATTAAAAACGATGGCCTGTGGTTTAAATCTATGACCAACAGGGGTCTCTGGGCCTGGATAACCGGGATTGCGCTTACCCTGTTCTACATCGTTTTATACTGGTTTCCAGAATTTTTAGGCCTTAACGAAAATGGCCCGAATACCGGAGTGATCTCACTTTTTGACCCTTTAAGCAAAATCTTAAATGGAAATCCAGCCAGCCAATGGTTTGTCTACGGGACTTTATACACCCTGGCCATTTTTATTTTCGGTTATAAATTCATTCTGAAATACCGCCATAACCGCTATGAGGTTCTGCGTACTTTTTCGGTGATGTTTTTTCAACTGGGATTCGCGTTTTTAATCCCTGAAATCCTGGTTAGGCTTAATCAGCCTTATTACAATCCCGCCAATATCTGGCCGCTTAATTACGATCTTTTTGCCGATTATAAGATTAACGAATTTCTTTCGGCAGGAAATCTGGGGGTGGCGATGCTGGTTTTTGGACTTTTAGCCATCTTCGTGATCACTCCAATTTTAACCTATAAATACGGAAAGCGTTGGTATTGCAGCTGGGTTTGCGGCTGCGGAGGCCTGGCTGAAACAGCCGGGGACCCCTACCGTCATCTTTCAGATAAATCGCTTTTCGCCTGGAAAGTTGAACGCTGGGTGATTCACAGCGTACTGGTTTTCGTCACCGTGATGAGCATTGCCGTGGTCTATTCTTTTCTGAATGATAACGCCGGCAGGTTTTGGCTAAGCAAAGATGTATTTCTCTGGGGCTCGGCCGCATTTTTAACCTTATTATTCGGACTCATCTGGTTTTTTAAACGGGATCAACTGGAAAAGGACGCACGCTATGGGGCCATTGGCTACCTGGTGATTATACTTTCTATCATTTCGATCAACTACTTCAGCTGGAATAATAATATTTTCTTTTTCCCGGGCTACCAATTGAGAATGTGGTACGGTTTTCTCATTGGCGCAGCCTTTTCCGGGGTAATCGGGGTAGGTTTTTATCCCATTTTCGGAAACCGGGTATGGTGCCGCTTTGGGTGCCCAATGGCAGCCATCCTGGGAATGCAGCAACGACTTTTCTCAAAATTCAGAATTACCACCAATGGCGGGCAATGTATTTCCTGCGGAAATTGCTCCACCTACTGTGAAATGGGAATCGATGTGCGGGCCTATGCTCAAAAAGGCGAAAATATTATTCGCTCCAGCTGTGTTGGCTGCGGAATTTGTGCTGCAGTTTGCCCGCGGGGAGTATTAAAACTGGAAAACGATAGCCCGAATGGCCGAATTAATTCTGAAGAAGTTTTAATGGGAAATGAGGTAGACCTTTTAGATTTGCTGAACCAGAAGACCAAATAAATGCCCCCAATCATTAAAGTTATCATCCCCGCCTATAATGAAGAAGCTTCTATAGGCAAGGTGATTAATGAAATCCCGGAAATCGTTGATGAAGTGATCGTGGTGAGCAATAACTCGACCGATGCTACCGAGGCAAATGCCAAAGCTGCCGGTGCCACGGTACTTTCAGAAAAAAGAAAAGGTTACGGCTATGCCTGCCTCAAAGGGATCAATTATGTCGCAACTCAAAACCCAAAACCCGATATCATAGTATTTCTAGACGGGGACTACAGCGATTATCCCGAAGAATTGAACAAAATAGTGGCTCCGATCATAGACGAAGACCTGGACCTGGTAATCGGTGCCCGCGTAAAAGAATTGCGCGAAAAAGCTTCGATGACTGGTCCGCAGATTTTTGGCAACTGGCTGGCTACGTCTTTGATGAAATTATTCTTCAATGCCCGTTTTACCGACTTGGGACCTTTTCGGGCAATAAAATACGACAAACTCCTGGCGCTGGAAATGGAAGATAAAACCTATGGCTGGACGGTTGAAATGCAACTCAAAGCCCTTAAAAAAAAGTATTCCTATTCCGAAGTTCCGGTAAAGTATAAAAACCGCATAGGCATTTCAAAAGTTTCAGGCACGGTGAAAGGTGCTATCTTTGCGGGAGTGAAGATTCTGGGCTGGATCTTTAAATACAGTTTTAAGTAATGGCGCTTGCAATTCTCATCATATATTCCCTGGCATTGCTGGTAATTTTTCTTTACAGCCTCTCCCAGCTACAGCTACTTATCAACTACCGAAAAGCAAAAAATCAGGCCGATTCTTCCAATAAATTCGACTTAAGCAATCCTGAACAAAT
Organism: Salegentibacter haimaensis; assembly: GCF_054121495.1. NCBI lineage: Bacteria > Pseudomonadati > Bacteroidota > Flavobacteriia > Flavobacteriales > Flavobacteriaceae > Salegentibacter > Salegentibacter haimaensis. The sequence continues at coordinate 641,811 of NZ_JBSYGH010000001.1, read as the reverse complement.
TCCTGCCGTTACTATTCAATTACCGCTTTACAATGAACTTTACGTGGTAGAGCGGCTGCTGGAAAATATTGCGGAAATCGACTATCCCAAAAACAAACTGGAAATCCAGGTCCTGGACGATTCTACCGACGAATCGGTCGCGATCATTGCTGAAAAAGTGGAGCGTTTAAAAAAGTCTGGGTTTGATATCACCCATTGTCGGCGGGAGTCGAGAACGGGGTTTAAGGCGGGTGCTTTAAAAGAAGGTCTAAAAACTGCCAAGGGCGAATTCATCACGATCTTCGATTCCGATTTTTTGCCAAAAAAAGACTGGCTTTTACAAACCGTCCCCTATTTTAAAGATGCTGAAATCGGCGTGGTACAAACCCGCTGGGCGCATATTAACCGGGATTATTCCTGGCTTACGAAAATTCAGGCATTTGCGCTCGACTTTCATTTTATTCTGGAGCAAACCGGAAGAAATTTCGGAAGGCATTTCATCAATTTTAATGGCACGGCCGGAATTTGGCGAAAAGAGTGCATCCTGGATGCCGGCAACTGGAGCGGCGATACTCTCACCGAAGACCTTGACCTGAGCTACCGCGCCCAGCTCAAAAACTGGAAATTCAAATACCTGGAAGATGTGGAAACTCCCGCTGAACTTCCGGTGGCTATAAGCGCAGCCAAATCTCAACAATTTCGCTGGAATAAAGGCGCAGCTGAAAATTTCAAGAAAAATTATAAAAAACTGCTTTGGGATAAAAAGGTTTCTTTCAGCACCAAGTTCCACGGATTTTTCCATTTGCTCAATTCCAGTATGTTTTTAATTGTGCTGTTGCTGGCAATTTTGAGTGTACCCGTACTTTACATAAAAAGTCAAAATGCAGACTTGGGCTGGTATTTTAATTGGTTAGGAATTTTTCTGCTAAGCAGCCTTATCTTTTTCTTTTGCTACTATGCGGCCTGGGAAAAAATTCACGGCGGCGGTTTCAAAAGTTTGCTGAAATTTACCGGGATGTTTTTTAGTTTCTTTTCCATAGTGATGGGCTTTTCGCTGCATAATTCTATTGCGGTGCTCGAGGGTCATTTCGGAAAAAAATCGGAGTTTATTCGCACCCCGAAATTCAATCTCAAATCGCCCAATCAAAACTGGAAAAACAATAAGTACCTGGGCCCGAATTTCAGTCCGCAATTATTAATAGAATTCGGCCTTTGGGTGTATTTCGGGTTCGGACTTTACAGCGCTTTTATTTTAAAGGATTTTAGCCTGGCCATCTTTCATTTGATGTTGTTTATTGGGTTTGGGTTTGTGGTATTTAAATCGATTAAAATCTAAAAAGCTGATGTCAGGTCGAGCGCAGTCGAAATCCTTTTCGGGTCGAGCGCAGTCGAGATCAATGTCAGGTCGAGCGCTTCCGATAGCTATCGGAACGAGACCTTAATTTAGGTAAAAGTGATAAATTCAAATAATGAATGAATTTCTAAAAATCCACCGCTTCAGCCTGCTCATCGCCCTAGCCGGCATTGCCTTCTATTTTTCTTTCGCCTACCAACTCGACCGCAGTGACTTTATAAAATTAATCGGCCTTTACGGCGCATTGTTCTTTATGAGTTTCAGGCTAATTCAGCTGGAAAAGATCAATTTTTGGTTTCTGGCCGGTTTAGGGCTGCTGTACAGGCTTATTTCCCTTTTTGCCCTGCCCAACCTCTCCCAGGATTTTTATCGCTTTATATGGGACGGAATGTTGATTTTGGAGGGATTTAACCCTTACTTAAGTACTCCTACTGAACTTATCGGCAATTTTCAGGGAATTTGGGTGGAATTATACGAGGGAATGGGAGACCTCAGCCAGCAAAATTATACCAGCTACCCGCCGGTAAATCAGTTGATCTTTGCTATTTCTGCTTTTTTAGGCGGAAAATCTATTTTAGGTTCGGTGATCGTGATGAAAATTCTCATTATCCTGGTCGATTTCGGAACGCTTTTCTTCGGAAGGAAACTGCTTCAGAATTTTGGCCTCCCAGCGCATCAAATTTTTTGGTATTTCCTGAATCCTTTTGTCATCATAGAACTCACCGGGAATTTGCATTTTGAAGGCGTGATGTTGTTTTTTATGATTTGGTCACTGTATTTGCTTCAGCAGAAGAAATGGCTGCCAAGTGCAATTGTATTCGGAATTTCAGTTTCGGTCAAACTGCTTCCGCTTATTTTTTTGCCCTTGTTGTGGAATTACTTCAGAAAAAAAGAGGGCTTAAAACTTCAAAAATTGGCTTTATACTATTTGACAGTTGGCGCGATTGTAATTATCACTTTCCTGCCTTTTCTCTCTTCGGAAGTCATCTCGAATTTTTCGAACAGCCTGGGCCTCTGGTTTCAAAAATTTGAATTTAACGCCAGTATTTATTACCTGATTCGCTGGATTGGTTTTGAAATTAAAGGTTACAACATCATTGCAACTGTGGGGAAAATTCTTCCGATTATCGTGATTCTTATCATCCTGGGCTTAGCGTTTTTCAGAAGGAATCAAAACCTGCAAAATCTTATCGTTTCAATGCTTTTTGGGATTACAGTTTATTTTTTCCTTTCTACTACCGTACATCCCTGGTACCTGGCAACGCCTTTATTGCTATCGGTTTTTACCAAATTTCGATATATGATTTTATGGTCAGGCCTGATATTTCTCAGCTATTTTGCTTATTCCAGTCCTGAGGTTGAAGAAAATTTCTGGCTTCTCGCTGTGCAATACCTGGCCGTTAGTGGATATCTTCTTTACGAAGTTCTTCAAAAGAAGGCTTCTGCTCCTGCTTATGAATAATGAACAGGTTTCTGATATAAATTACACTTCCGAAGAAATGAGCCGCTAATAGAACGGGATCTTTTCTGAAAATCCCATAGGTAAAGATCAGGGCCGAGCCGGTTAGGCTTATGATCCAGAACTTTCTGGTAAGATCAGACTCCTGGGTTCTTTCGGCGTGAATCCATTGATAGATAAACCGGGAAGTATACACCAATTGACCAAAGATTCCCAGAACGATAAGCCAGGTAGAAAGGTTTTCGCCTTCAATGAAATCGGTCCAACTTAAACTTCCGAAGAAAACGAGGTAAAGACCTATTAAAATGGGCATTGCGATTACTGCAATTTTAAAGATAAGCCGGGTTTTCTTCCACTCCCCCTGCAATTGTAGATTTCTAAAATAGCCGCCATAAATCAAAAACTGACCTAACATTATTGGGATATCCTTACGCAAATAGCCGTAAATAAACAGCAAGATCGCCCCGAGTAAGCTCAATTTCCAGAAGAGGCTGGGGGTTTGAATTTTTTTAGCTTTTTCAGATTTTATCCATTGGGTGATGAGTCGGGCTGAAAATAACAGCTGTGCAAAAAATCCTATTCCATAAACTATCCAGTCTCCCATAAGCAACAATAAAAAAAGCTGTTTCAATATTACATGAAAATGCGATTGAAACAGCTTCGACTTATTATAAAGCTATGTTATAATTACATATCGAGTAAATAGGCAAAAACAAGCGGCGCCACGATGGTAGCGTCACTTTCGATGATATGTTTAGGTGTATCTATATCGAGTTTACCCCAGGTGATCTTTTCGTTAGGCACCGCCCCTGAATATGACCCGTAGCTGGTGGTAGAATCTGAAATCTGGCAGAAATAGCTCCAAAATGGGGTATCGGTTCTTTCCATATCCTGGTACAGCATTGGCACCACGCAAATTGGGAAATCTCCGGCTATTCCTCCTCCAATCTGGAAGAAACCAATTCCGTTTTTGGAATTATCGGTGTACCAGTCGGCAAGGAAAGTCATATATTCAATCCCCGATTTCATTGTGCTGGCCTTAAGTTCGCCTTTTAGCACATAGCTGGCGAAAATATTACCCAGGGTACTGTCTTCCCAACCGGGAACCACCATTGGCAGATTTTTCTCTGCAGCGGCGTACATCCAGGAATCTTTGATATCTATCTCGTAGTGTTCTTCCAGGGCTCCCGAAAGCAATAGTTTGTAAAGAAATTCGTGAGGGAAATAGCGCTCGCCTTTTGCTTCGGCATCTTTCCAAATTTCAACAATTTTATGCTGAATTCTCCTAAAGGCTTCTTCCTCGGGAATACAGGTATCGGTCACCCGGTTTAGACCTTTTTCAAGCAGGTCCCACTCCTCTTTGGGCGTAAGATCGCGGTAATTAGGCACTCGCTTGTAATGTGAATGAGCCACAAGGTTCATCACATCTTCTTCGAGGTTAGCCCCGGTGCAGGAGATGATATGCACCTTATCCCGGCGAATCATCTCGGCAAAGATTTTTCCCAGCTCGGCGGTACTCATCGCCCCGGCAAGAGAAACCAGCATTTTTGAACCGCCCTGAAGCTGCTTTTCATAATCTTTAGCAGCATCTACCAGTGCGGCGGCATTAAAGTGTAAATAATATTTTTCTATGAATTGCGAAATCGCTCCTTTACTCATCTTCGTCTTCGTCGTTATGATTTAAATATTTGAATTTATAGCTTAACATTTTGTAGTATAACTTGGCCGCCAGGAAATCGGAAGATTTCTCATTTTCATTCGGGCATAGCTCTACGATGTCAAAACCAACCACATTCTTTTTCTTGAACATCAGTTTTAGAAACTCCAGGGTTTCGTACCAGAAGAGTCCGCCCGGCTCGGGAGTTCCTGTAGAAGGCATAATTGAAGGATCGAAAGCATCCAGGTCTATGGTTATAAAAACGTTGGGAGTCATTTGCCCAATAGCATCATCCATCCAGTCTTCATAAAGATCGTGTGCAAAATACACCTGGTTCTCGTCCATATGATCCATTTCTGAAATATCCATAGACCGAATTCCTACCTGAATAAGGTTGGCCTTTTTGCTGGCCTCATGTACGGCACAGGCGTGGTTACATTTTGAACCTTCATACTCGGGCCGAAGATCGGCGTGAGCATCGATTTGCACTACGGTGAGATCTTCAAAACTTTCGTTGAAGGCTCTTATCGTACCAATAGAAACCGAATGTTCCCCACCAAAAATGGTGACGAATTTTTCCTGCTTAATGTAGTTTTTTACGGTTTTGTGAACCGCCTCCACCATTTTTTCGGGAGAAGAATTCTCGGTTACGGGAGGAGCAAGATATACTCCTTTTTTGTAAACCTCACTTCGGGTTTCAATATCGAAAAGTTCCATATTCTCTGAAGCTGCTAAAAAAGCTTCAGGGCCTTTATCGGCTCCTTTTTGCCAGGTGCTTGTACCATCGTAAGGAACAGGAATCAATACCACTTTTGCATCGTCTATACGAGCATATTTATCGGGTATCCCGGCGTAATTCTTTTTGTTCATTTTAAAAGTTGATTGATTAAGAGTTAGTTGTATAAAGTTATTAATTTTTTAGTTCCCATTGAGATACCCAAGAATTTTAAGCATATCCTCCGATTTTTGCTGGGGACTAAAAACTTCTGTGGTTAAATTTCCATCCTTGTCGCGATCTATTAACAGGTGTTTAGGCTGAGGAATCAAACAGTGATGCAGACCTCCAAATCCTCCTATGGTTTCCTGGTATGCCCCGGTATTGAAAAACCCAATATATAAAGGTTTATCTCTTTTATACTTCGGAAGATAAATCGCATTCACGTTTTGCTCTGAGTTGTAATAGTCATCGCTATCACAGGTTAAACCGCCCAGAAGCACCCGCTCGTATTCATCATTCCAACGGTTCACCGCGAGCATCACGAATTTTTTGCTAATGGCCCAGGTATCTGGCAGGGTGGTTATGAAAGAGGAATTGATCATATTCCATTTCTCCCTGTCGTTTTGTTGTTTCTGGTACAGGATTTCATAGATAGCGCCCCCGCTTTCACCTACGGTAAAACTTCCGAATTCGGTGAAAATATGAGGCACCTCAACATCGGCTTCCTCGCAGGCCAGTTTTATCTGGTTGATGATTTCATCTACCATATACTCATAATCATACTCGAAATGCAGGGAGTTTTTCACGGGAAAACCTCCGCCAATATTCAAACTATCCAAAGTGGGACACACCTTTTTCAAGGCGATATAAACCTTTAAACATTTTATGAGTTCGTTCCAGTAATAGGCGGTATCACGAATCCCGGTATTGATGAAGAAATGAAGCATCTTCAGCTCTACCTGGTCGTTTTCTTTGATCTGCTTGTTGTAAAACGGAACAATATTTTTATACCCAATCCCAAGCCTGGAGGTATAAAATTCAAATTTCGGCTCTTCTTCAGAAGCTATTCGAATTCCTATCGGAAATTTCCCGTCAATGCTTTCAGAAAGCAAATCGATTTCCTCGTAATTGTCGATAATTGGGATACAGTTCTTATGCCCGTTATTTAAAAGACGAGCGATATTCTCAATATATTCATCCCTTTTAAAGCCATTGCAAAGCACATAGGTTTCATCGGTAATTTTGCCCGATTTTTTTAGGTGCTCCACGATATTGATATCAAAGGCCGAAGAAGTTTCGATATGAATATCGTTCTTCAGGGCTTCATTGAGTACATGTTCGAAATGCGAACTTTTAGTACAGTAACAATAATTGTAGGAACCTTTATAATCGTGCTTTTTAATCGCATCTCCAAACCATTTTTTGGCGCGCTTTATATTTTCTGAAATCTTAGGCAGATAGGTGAATTTTAAAGGTGCACCATACTGCTTCACCAGTTCCATCAAATCTATACCGTGAAACTGTAGTTCGTTATTCTCGAGTGTAAATTCCTCTTGCGGAAAATAATAAGTTTGGTCTATGAGGTCGCTGTACTTGGTATTCAATTTAGTAGATTAAAATTATGGTAAAAAATTAGGGATAATATTACCGCATCAAAAGATTTGACTGGTAAAAATTTGTTAAGAAAATAATCTTGCAGGGATTATTCAAGCCCCGAAGCGGGCTGAATACAAGGAATTCCGAACCGAAAAAGCGGCCGGACACATAGGTTTTTAAATTCGTCAACTAAAGCTGTGCATTAGATTTATTAAAATAAAAATCCCGAAAGTTCAGTTGAACTTTCGGGATCAAAAATATTAAAAAACTTTTTACTGAGTCACTTTTTTTAAAGCATCCCTAAATTAATCACTTCCTGCTCTGTAAGCCTTCTAAACCGGCCTCTTGGCAGGTCTTTTTTCGTGATTCCGCCAAAGACCACACGATCCAGTTTATCTATCTCATAGCCCTGGCTTTTAAACAGGCGCTGTACCACGTGAGCTTTAACCGAATTGGTTTCCAGGCCAATTTCATTTTTAGGCCTATCGGCGATATAACTAATGTTCTGAACCTTCACTTTTCCGTCTTCGAGGGTAATCCCTTCTTTAATTTTATCCAGATGTTCTTTTGCCAGAGGTTTGGTAAGACTTACATGGTAAATTTGGCGAATTCCGTTTCGGGGTTTCCCCAACCTTTTGGCCAGGGTGCCATCGTTGGTAAATACTAAAAGGCCCATCGCCTGGGTATCGAGTTTTCCTACGGGGTCTAATTTGGCTTTGGTGGCCTTGGCCATAATTTCCATCACGGTTTTCCCGCCTTTTTCGAGGCTTCCGGTAACAAAGACTCCTTTGGGTTTATTAAGCACAAAATATTCGGGTCGCTCGGGGCTAAGGCTTCTGCCATCAAATTTCACGTCATCGCTAAGCTGAACTTTATACCCCATCTCGGTGATTACCTTTCCGTTTACGGTAACATTCCCGGAGGAAATATAAATATCGGCATCGCGACGCGAGCACACCCCGGCATTGGCGATGTATTTATTGAGTCGAATTCCATCTTTTTTCTCTGCAGATTTGCTTGAAGCTGGTTTAGCTGAAGTCTTATCTCCCTGCTTTTTTATAGGGGCATTTCCCCGGGCATAAGAACTCTTTTTTTTGCCTCCACCCTGGCGGCCGCTAAATTTTCCTCCTGAAGATTTGTCGTTTCTACTCATATCGCTAATTTTTTGCAAAGGTACTGTATAACTACAGATTAAATAATTTATGAAAAGAATAATGTTCTGTAAAAACCAGCGGCTTTAAAATACCCTGTTGAGCACCTCGGGAAGATCTATTAGCAGAATGCTAAATACTCCTGCTACAATGATCAATTTCAGAATATTATGAAGTAAGAGATACTGCCATTTTGCTTTGCTGAAATACAGAAATAGCACAAAAAACACCAAAAGCAGTAGAGAAACGTAAAAATAATAGTCCATTTGGCCTGTGTCAAAGCGGGTGATCAACAGCAAAGTGGGGATTACCGCAAGTATGGTTAAAACCGAAAGGAAAAATTTACTCCATTTTTCTCCATAAACCACAGGGATGGTTTGATAATTTTGGGCCAAATCTCCCTGCATATTTTCCAGGTCTTTTACCAGTTCACGCATTACAATCATTAAATAGAGAAAAGTAGCGTGAATAAAGATAACGGTTTCAAAATTTCGATAATACACGAAAATCACAAAAAACGGGGTAATAGCCAGGATAGAAGCCACAAGATTTCCCAGGAACAGTATTTTCTTCAGCTTATGGGAATACAACCAGATGGCGAAAATATAGATCGAAAAGAAAACCACGGTTTTAAAGGAAACATAACTCGCGAAAAATATGGCGAGTAAATTCAGAATAAAATAAACCGAAAGCTTGGTGCGCTGGCTAATAATTCTATCCAGCATAGTCTTTCTGGGCCTGTTGATCAAATCTTTTTCGCTATCGTAAAAGTTATTGATGATGTATCCAGAAGCGATAACGGTGGCCGACGATAAAATGATAAAAAAGAGGTTGGCATCAAAAATCACCTGCCTTAGCGGAAGATCGGGTGCAAGAATAAAAGCCGAGGTAAGGTACTGCGCAATAACCAGCACCAGAATATTATAGCCCCGAATCGCCGAAAACAAACTAAGCAACTTCAGCAACAAGCGTTTGTTGGAGATCGAAACCATTAAGTGGTAATTTTGTCTAGAAGTTATATACCACTTCTAATTTATAATCTTTAAGGGATTTGCGGGCTTTTTCAATATCTTCAGTAAAACCAAGAATATAACCACCACCGCCTGAGCCACAAAGTTTAAGATAGTAATCGTTTGTGTCGATTCCTTTCTTCCAAAGTTTATGGAATTGCGCCGGGATCATAGGCTTGAAATTGTCTAAAACCACGTGGGAAAGACTTTTAACATTTTTGAAAAGCGATTTCACATCTCCTTTCAGAAAATCATCTACACAGGCATCGGTATGTTTTACAAACTGATCTTTTAGCATATTTCTGAAACCTTCCTGCTTCATATTTTCCATAAAGATGCTCACCATTGGCCCGGTTTCGCCGGTGCTGCCACTATCCAGAAGAAATACTGCTCCCTTGCCGCTTTCGGTTTGGGAAGGAATACCGGCAGGTTCGATATTGTCTTTTGAATTGATGAGAATAGGAATGCTCAGGTAGCTATTTAAAGGATCAAGTCCTGAAGATTTTCCGTGAAAGAAAGACTCCATTTCGCCAAAAATCTTTTTCAGCTTTAAAAGTTTCTCACGGGTAAGATTTTCAAGAACGGTGATTTTATCGGTAGCATATTTATCGTAGATCGCGGCTACCAGGGCCCCGCTGCTTCCCACTCCATAACCCTGCGGAATGGTAGAATCGAAATACATACCTTTTTCGATATCGGCATTTAGTGAAGCCAGGTCGAATTGTACTAATTCGGGGTTGTTTTTTTCGAGCTCTGCCAGATAATCGGCAAAACGCTGTAGACTTCTATTCGATTTAATAGCAGCTCCTGAAGGGTTCTCATCGACCTTTAAAGCGCCATTGTAAAAATTGTAAGGAATAGATAAACCTTTGGAATCTTTAATAATTCCATATTCTCCGAAGAGAAGAATTTTTGAATAAAATAGAGGTCCTTTCATATTGTATTAGCGTTTTGATCCTGAAGGTGACTTAGCATACCATAGGCCGATAAATCTTCATCAACCTTGTTCCAGTGTACACCATAGCCTCCAGGTGAAATTGTATAATCCATCAATTCTTCTTCAGAAGCCCTGTAAAGTTTTGGGAACCACTTTAGGGGCGAACCAATTTCCAAACCATCCTCCAAACTAAAAAAAACCTTCCCATCTCTAAATGAGACTTCTGTGATTTTAGAATTTACTTTAGATGTTTTCATGATTCATAAAATTCATCCCACTTCCTCTGAAAAAAGAATCTTCGACGCTCGACGATTTCAATTATAGACTTGAGATCGGCTTTTTTCATTCCGTAATTATAAATCAAAGTTAAGGAATCTAACTCAATCTTTACCTCCCCGCCTTTACCAGTAACATGAATATGCTTAGGCAAATGTTCATTGGAATAAAAAAAGAACCTAAATCCTTTACTTCGAAGTATAGTTGGCATTACTTAATTTCTATCGCTCCATCTCCAACCTGGTCGCAAATATACTGCCCTTTTTCGCAATAGCCAACCAACTCATTCTTAATGAATTCCAAAACTTTGGTCTTTTCGGCTTCGGGGTAGAGCAAATGTACATTGGCGCCCGCATCAAGGGTAAAGCAGAGCTTACTGCCGGTTTCCTTTCTAAAACTCCATATTTTATTGATGATTTCCAGAGTATTGGGCTTCATAAGAATAAAATAGGGAAGGCTGCTCATCATCATAGCGTGCAGGGTGAGAGCTTCACTTTCTACCAATTCGGTGAATTTATCCAGATCTCCGGTTTCAAAGATCTTTTGCAAGTCATGCAGGTTTTTATGAGCCTGTTTAAATCTGGCATTTGCAAAAGGATGTCCATTCATAAGGTCGTGCCCCAGCGTGCTGCTCACCTGTTTTTGGCCTTTATCAACCAGCAGGATCGTATCCTGATAGTTTTTAAAAACTTCGTGAAGTTTGTAGGGATATTTTATTCCGAAGAGGTCGCTGCTGCCCTTTGTTGCTTGATGCTCGCCCCATTCAATTACCGGGCCTTCAAGGCTGCGGCAGGCGCTTCCTGAGCCAAGCCTGGCCAGAAATGATGCCTTTTGAAAGAAATATTCTTCTGAAATTTCAGGATTTATCTGCTTCTCCAGGCTCATAATGCAAAGCGCCAAAGCACTCATCCCACTGGCCGAAGAAGCGATTCCGCTACTATGGGGAAAAGAGTTTTCGGTTTGAATTTCAAAGCCAAACTCCTTTAGAAAAGGAACATATTTCTCGATTCGCTGAAAAAACTTAAGGATCTTCGGCTTAAAATCTTCCTTCTTATTTCCCTCGAAGTAGAGTTCAAAATCAAAATCCTCGCCCCTGTTTTCTTTTTTGAAAAATTCCAGCCTGGTTTTGGTATGGCAATTTTTAAGCGTAAAACTAATCGACGGATTTGCAGGGATTTGATGTTCCAGTTTTCCCCAATATTTAACCAGTGCAATATTGCTGGGAGATTGCCAGGTATAATTCCCACGGTCGGGTAGATTTTCCAAATTTTGCAGAATAAAATCCTGTTCTTGCATTGCCTAAAATTTTAGCAAATATAGGTTTTAGCCGTCGAATCTACATCCTAAGCTAAAGCAATGAAGACTAAACGCGACAAATATCACTTTCTCAATCCAAATAAATTTTTATTTTAGTAAGTCTAAACCAATCAAAAAATGACCAGGAAGCTCTTCATACGCAGTTCGGTAGCTATCGGCATTTGCCTGTTGTTTGGTTTTATGGGAGCGGTTGCCACGCAAACCGGAATGAACGCCTGGTACCCCGATCTCACCAAATCCTGGTTTGATCCGCCCGAATGGATTTTTGGCCCGGTTTGGTTATTTATGTATGTATTGATGGGCATCTCGGCCGGCCTGGTATGGACCAAAGATTTTTATCATAAATGGGTGAAAACCGCCTTATACCATTTTGGATTTCAGTTGCTTTTCAATGGGTTTTGGTCGCTGTTATTCTTTGGGCTCCACGAGGTTTTCTGGGCCCTGCTTGCAGTAATAACATTATTCATCCTTGTGCTACTAACCATAAAATGGTTTAAAATCGTAAGCGATTTGGCCGCCTATTTAATGATCCCCTATGCTATTTGGGTTTTAATGGCTCTCGCACTAAACCTCCAGGTTTGGTGGCTTAATTAAAAATTATGAACAAGACTATCCTTATCACCGGTGCCTCCAGCGGAATTGGACGTGCCACCGCCAAGTATTTTGCCGAAAAAGGCTGGAATGTAGCCGCTACTATGCGTTCGCCTGAAAAGGAAACAGAGTTAATTGAAAGTCCAAAACTCAAGCTTTACCAACTGGATGTCACGAAGCATTCAGAAATTGAAAAATGCTTAGCCGAAGTAATTTCAGATTTCGGGAAAATTGATGTTTTGCTCAATAACGCGGGTTATGGAGCTGTGGGAGTTTTTGAAAAATCAACTTCAGAAGATATCAAACATCAATTCGAGGTGAATGTTTTTGGACTAATGGATCTTTGCCGGGCGATAATTCCGCATTTTAAGGAAAATCGCGACGGAACCATGATCAATATCACCTCGGTAGGCGGAAAAATGACCTTCCCGCTTTATAGCATTTATAATTCTTCAAAATGGGCTGTAGAAGGTTTTTCTGAAGCGCTTAAATTCGAATTGAGGCAGTTCAATATTAAAGTTCGCGTGGTAGAGCCCGGCCCGATTAAAACCGATTTTTATGGCAGATCCCAAAATCTATTCGAAAATGATTCGGTGACAGGTTATGAGGAGCTTGAAAACAGGGTGCTAAAAAAGTTTGAAAAAGTGGGCAAAGGTGCCCCGGGGCCAGAAATCGTAGCAAAAACGGTTTATGATGCCGCTACCGATAAAGGCTTTAAACTGCGCTACCCGGTTGGGCTGCAGGCCAGATTCATTTTGATGTGGCGCAAAATTTTACCTTCACGACTTTACAATAAAATTGTTTCAAAAACTATGACTTAGCCGCCATTGCCACTGCGGCTAAAAATCCACCTGTCCAGGCATTCTGAAAATTGAATCCGCCGGTGACGGCATCGATATTTAAAACCTCCCCTGCCAAATACAGGTTTTTATGCAATTTGCTTTCAAAAGTTTTGAAGCTCACTTCCTTTAGGTCTACCCCGCCGGCAGTGACAAATTCTTCCTTAAAAGTACTTTTCCCATTTACCTCAAAGCGAGCCTGGCATAATTGCCTGGCAAGGCTCTCCAGCTGTTTTTTATTGAGGTCGGCCCAACTTATTTCGGAAGTAATTCCAGCTGCACTCACTAAATTTTGCCAGAGGCGTTTCGGTAACGCGAATTTTGGAGTTTTTAAAACCTGTTGTTTGGCAAATTCGAATTTAAATTCCCTTAATTCTTCAGAAATTTCGTCTATTGCCCTCCCCGGCAACCAATTCACCGAAATCTGAAATTTATAATCAACCGCGTTCAATTCGCGGGCAGCACGGGCTGAAAGTTTTAAAATAGCCGGCCCGCTCATTCCCCAGTGTGTAATAAGCAAAGGCCCACGGCTGGGATCGAAATTGGTGTTTTTAAGCAGTAAACTTACCTCAGCTTCAGTTGCGATTCCCGGGATATTCTTTATTCGCTCGTCTTTGATATTAAAGGTGAACAGCGAAGGCACCGGCGGCACTATGCTATGCCCGAGTTTTTCCAGTAATTTCCAGATTTTGGGATTGCTGCCGGTAGCTATCAGAATTTTTTCTGCTGAAAAATCACCCTGTGAAGTTTTGAGTTGCCAGCGCTCTTCATTCTGGAAAATAGCTTCTACAGAGTGTTTCTTCAGAATTGAAATTTTTAGCCTTTCGGCCTCCTGTAAAAAGCAGTTGATAATACTTTCTGAAGAATCTGAAACCGGGAAAATGCGGCCATCATCTTCAATTTTTAATTCTACTCCCCGTTTTTCGAACCAATCCATAGTATCGCCAGTCATAAATTTATGAAAAGGCCCGAGCAGTTCTTTTTCTCCCCGCGGATAGTTTTTACTGAGTTCCTTCGGAAGAAATTCGGCGTGGGTCACATTGCATCGACCTCCGCCAGAAATTCGCACTTTGGTAAGCACCTCTTTTCCCCGCTCCAAAATGGCTATTTTCAGGTTGGGATTCGCCTCAGCCGCATTAATCGCAGTAAAAAATCCTGCGGCACCGCCACCAATAATTATGATATCGAAATTTTGCATTTTTGAGCTTTAGAGGAGTCGGTCGGGAAAATCTGAAATAATTCCGTCTACACCAAATTCTTTCATTCGTGCGATATCGGCCGGTTCATTCACCGTCCAAACATTCACTTTAAACCCGGCCTGGTGAGCGAGTTTCACGCTATCGCGGGTGATGATCCCCAGCGAGGGATGAATGGCACTCGCATTGAGCAATTTCCCTAATTCAATGGCTTCGCTAACACTGGCCTTACTAAGAACGGCCAGCGGAATATTTTCATCTAATTTTTTAATTTCAAATAATTCATTTTTCTGAAAGCTGGAAACGATAAAATTGTTGTAATTCCAGTTACCGGTTTCCACCAGATCCTTAATGATTTGAGCGGTGCCTTTGGCGGTATTTAATCCTTTAAGTTCGATATTGATATCACAGCGCCCTTCGATTAGCTCCAAAACTTCGGTAAGCAAAGGAATTTTATAATGGCCCTCAACCTGAAGTTGCTTAAGCTCTGTCCAGGTTCTTTTAGCTACCTCCCCGCTGCCATTGGTCGTGCGATCAAGAGTGAAATCGTGAATTACTACCAGTTCCCCGGTTTTACACTGGTGCACATCAATTTCTATGGCATCTACCTTAAATTTTAAGGCTTCAGCAATACTTTCAAGGGTATTCTCTGCCAAATGACCCTTGGCACCTCTGTGACCGATTTTGAGAAATTTTTCCATCGTACAAATGTAGAGATTTAGCAGAGATGATTTTTCTTTTAACGGATTTCCCAATCTTTAGAAAGGCTTATAAGCACTTAACATTTCTTTAGCGGGAGGCTTTCTTAAATTTACTTATTAACCATAGCAGACTAATAATGAGTAAACCAGAGAAATTTCCGGAACAAAACCAGCAGCAACCGGGCGACGAATACAGAATGCAGCCCACCCCCGAAATTATAAGAGCTAATTATAATGGCAGCGGTAAGTTATTAAACAAGGTGGCGCTTATCACAGGAGGTGACAGCGGCATAGGTCGCAGTGTTGCCGTGCATTTTGCCCGTGAAGGCGCCAACATTGCGATAGTTTATCTCAATGAAAATGAAGATGCTCTTGAAACCAAAAAACTGGTAGAAAAAGAAAACAGGCAGTGCCTCATTTTGAGCGGAGACCTGAAGAAAGAAGAATTTTGCCAGGAGATTATTCAAAAGACTATTTCAGAATTTAAAAAAATCGATATCCTGGTGAATAATGCCGCGGTTCAATTTCCAAAAGAAGATATACAGGAAATTAGTTTTGACCAGATCCAGGAGACTTTCGAAACCAATATTTATCCATATTTCTATGTGGGCAAAGAAGCCCTGAAGCATATGAAGGAAGGAAGTTGCATTATAAATACTACCTCGGTTACGGCTTACCGGGGGAGCGAACATTTACTGGATTATTCGAGCACAAAGGGAGCTATTGTAAGCTTTACCCGATCGCTTTCAAAAATGCTTGCAAAGAAAAAAATACGGGTAAACGGAGTGGCTCCGGGACCAATCTGGACACCGCTAATTCCCGCTACCTTTGATGATGTTTCCGATTTTGGACAGGACACTCCAATGGGACGTGCCGGGCAACCCAGCGAAGTTGCACCAGCTTATGTATTCCTGGCGAGTGAGGACAGCAGTTATATTACCGGGCAGGTAATTCACGTAAACGGAGGTGAGATTATTGGAGGTTAAAATTCGCATTTTATGAATACGAGATCTAACGAGCCTTACTGGTTAATTAAAAATTCCCTGGAACACTCCTACCCTTCCTTAAAAGAAGACCTGGCCGCCGAAAATTTGATCATCGGCGGGGGAATAACCGGGGCGCTTATGGCATACAGGCTTATTAAAGCCGGGAAAAAAGCCATCTTAATCGACAAACGCGACATCGCCAGCGGCAGTACCGCAGCCAGTACAGCCTTGCTTCAATATGAAATAGATGTGCCTTTATATGAACTCATAGAAAAACGTGGAATCACCTGCGCGGTTGAAAGTTATAAAAAGGGAGAGCAAGCGATTAAAGATTTGGAAAATCTTGTAAAGGAAGTGCAAAGCGACTGCGGATTCGAATTTAAAAAGAGCCTTTACTTCAGCCGAAACAGAAAAGATCTCGAATGGCTAAAAAAAGAGTTTGACTGCCGCAGAGAACACGGCTTCGATGTGGAATGGCTGGAAAAAGAAGACCTGCTGGAGATGGGTCTGGATGCCAGGGCGGCCATTTTATCAAAAACCGCTGCGGTGGTAGATGCCTATAAATTGGCAAACGATCTTCTTCATACTTGCAGTGAAAAAGGCCTTAAAGTTTTTGACCGCACCGAAATCCAGGATATCAGGGCAAATAAGGAGTTGCTGGAGGTGCGTTGTAAAAATAATTTGAAGCTCAGCGTTCGCAATATAATTCATTGTACCGGGTATGAAAGCACCGAAACTCTGAAGGAAAAGGTGGTGGATCTTAAGAGCACTTTTGCGATGGCATCTGAAGTTTACAGGGATTTCCCGAAGGCTTTTGAAGATCATATTTTTTGGAGTACCGATGCTCCTTATCTGTATTTTCGGGGAACTCCTGAAAAACGCATCATAATGGGTGGCGGCGATGTTCCCTTTAAAAATGCGAAAAGCCGGGATGCGATGCTTCCGAAGAAAGTAAAACAACTTCAGAAAGATTTTAAAAAGTGTTTTCCTCAATTGGATTTCACCACAGATTATTCCTGGGCGGGAACTTTTGGAGAAACCAAAGACGGACTTCCGTATATGGGCAAACCCGAGGCAGACAAAAATGAACACTATATTTTGGGTTTTGGAGGAAATGGTATAAGTTTTAGCCTAATGGGAATGCAGGCATTGCTCCCCAGCTTAGCAAACGAACCACATCCCTATTTGGAATATTATAAGTTTAACCGATAAAATTAGAGTTATGGATAAATGGTTTGAAATTAGTTTTAATTCGGCCCTGGCCATATTTCTTTCGGCAGCCGGAATTTATTTCGCTGTAATTCTCTTTACCCGCATAGCGGGGAAACGCAGTTTTTCGAAAATGTCCAGCTTCGATTTTGCGATGACCGTGGCCGTGGGTTCAATAATTGCCACCACGATTTTATCATCTTCGGTAAGCCTTGTTGAAGGGATTGTTGGCCTGGGCGCGGTTTATTTATTACAAATTACAGCTGCCCTCTTTAGGCGGTACAAAATCTTTCAGGAAGCCATAGACAATTCTCCCCTGCTCTTAATGAAAAACCAGGAAATCCTAAAAGAAAATCTTCGGAAAGCCAGAGTAACCGAAGGCGATCTGCGATCGAAGCTCAGGGAAGCCAACGTCCTGCAGCTTTCCCAGGTAAGAGCGGTGGTTTTTGAAACCACAGGTGATATTTCGGTCTTGCATACCGATGATGAAAATATTTCTTTAGAAGATTATTTATTAACCGACGTAATTCATAATTGATGAGTTGGACAGATGTACTGGGACTGGTTGCCGGAATTTGTACAACGGTGGCTGTGATCCCGCAAATTAAAAAGGCCTGGAAAACCAAAAAAGTAGAAGACGTGTCGCCGGGAATGTTCAGTATTTTGATTCTCGGGGTTTTTCTATGGGTAATCTACGGAATTACGCAAAACGACCTACCGATAATCGCCACAAATGGAGTCTCTTTGGGACTAAATGGAGTGATGCTTTATCTTATGATTCGTTATAGAAAAGCCAAAGGAAAAGATTAGCTGTTAATCTGTATTAAGATTAGATTAAAGTCTTCTTAAACGCCCTTTTCATCATATATGCAGGTGGTATTTTTATAGAAAATCCGAAAAAGATGAATGCAGTTGATTACAAAAAGAATCCACCGGCTTTTTCTGAAGAAACTAAAGTAAATCAGGAATTTAGCGAATTTATTCTCGAAAATAACCATCCCTGTCTTATGGCCCAAACCGTGTTTAGTATGGATAAGGCCGAGATACATTCCTACTCAAATTTTGGTTCCTTACAAACCGCCAGGAAAATACTTAAAGACCTAAAAAATTATATCGAAAACTATGATTTTTCCTCGAACGATTTCTATTCGTTTATCGCGGTTTTCCCCGAGAGAAAAGGTTTTAGTGAGGAGCAATTTGAAGCTTTGCTCTGGAAGCAGTTACAATTTATTCACGAGGCCGATGCATCTCCCTGGGATCCCGAAGTGAGTTCAGACCCAGACAGCGATAAATTCAGTTTTAGTATTGCCGGAAAAGCCTTTTATGTAGTGGGCTTACATCCTAACAGTAGCCGAAAAGCCAGGCAAAGTCCGTATCCCGCACTCACGTTCAATTTGCATTGGCAATTTGAAAAATTACGAGATATGGGGGCCTACGAAAATGTGAGAGATAAAATAAGGGAGCGCGATAAAGCACTTCAGGGCAATATCAACCCTATGCTCGAAGATTTTGGCAGCAACAGCGAGGCCCGCCAATATAGCGGAAGAAAAGTTGGAGAAGAATGGAAATGTCCGTTTCTTCACGGGAAAAATTAGCCCGATGTATCAACCTAAGAAGTATAAAAAAACCGGTTCAGCTTATATTTTCAATTTCATAAAGGAATTTCCATTCGCAAGCTTTGTTTTAAATGGAGAACGAATTCTGGCCACGCATATCCCGGTACTTCCCGAAGGAACTTCAGAAGATTTTTTACTCTTTGGGCATATCGCCAATCATAACGAACAATATCAATACCTAAAAGATGGCACCGAAGCTCTTTTAATTTTCCAGGGACCACAGGGCTATGTTTCCTCTTCCTGGTACAAGGAAAAAGATATAAGTACCTGGGATTATTCGGCGGTGCATATCAATGTAAGGATAAAATTGCAGAGCGGGGAAGAATTGGAAGCTTCGCTAAAAAAACTGGTAGAAAGATTTGAAAAGGAGCAGGAAAATCCGTTATGGTATGAAGATATTCCCCTGAAAATGTTGGAAGACCATCTACCACTTATCACAGGATTTTGGTGTGAACCCATAAAAATTGAGGCCCTGGCCAAACTGCATCAGGCTTACGATAAAGATGATGTAGACAGCGTTATAAGGCATTTAAACGAACAAGGAAATTGCCCCTTGAGCAATCAAATTAAAAAAGAACATGATTTATAATATTTCCAAACAAAGCGGAGCGGCCTTCCGCATCAAAAAAGGTCAAAAATTAAAGGTAATTTCTCCGGAAGCCGAACAGGTAAGCGATATGGTGCTTTTTAATGCAGAAGATCCAAGGGAGAAGCTATCTTCTGGAAAAACCCTGGACTTCGAGGAAAGCATACTCATCTCAAAAGGAAATTTTCTCTGGAGTAACCGAAGCAAAAAATTGATGGAAATTCTCGAGGACACCAATGGTCGTAATGATTTTTTACTGGCCCCCTGCAGCCCCGAAACTTTTGAAATTATGTATGATTACAAAGGTTACCACCCCAGCTGTTTTGAAAATCTCTACAGCAATTTAGCCGACTTTAAAATAGAGCCAGATGATATTCCCACGGCCTTCAATATTTTTATGAATGTGCAGTTCGACGAACGGGGAAAATTAAGCGTGGACCCTCCATTGAATAAAGCCGGAGACTATGTGCTTTTTAAAGCCGAAATGGACCTTATTGTAGGCCTTACCGCCTGCTCGGCCGAAGACAGCAACAATGGGAGCTTTAAGCCTATACAATACGAGATTTTAGACTAAAAAATAGTTTATTCTTCAAAAAACAAAAAGCCATCCCGAAAGATGGCTTTTTCAATTTTTATAACTTAACTGCCTATGAGACTGCTTTAAGCTTATTTATGGTAGATTTTGCCAGTTTTTTCTCGGCATATTCCCTATCTACAATTAATTGTGATTCATCGCTATCGGGAAGCTCAAACATGGCATCGGTTAAGATGGCTTCGCAAAGCGATCTTAAGCCCCGGGCACCAAGCTTGTATTCTACTGCTTTTTCAACGATATAATCTAAAGCATCTGGCGTCATTTCGAATTCAATATCGTCCATTTCAAATAATTTCTGATATTGTTTTACGATGGCATTCTTAGGTTCGGTAAGGATCGCACGAAGGGTTTCCTTATCTAATGGATTCATATAGGTAAGTGCCGGAAGACGACCGATGATCTCAGGAATAAGCCCGAAATCTTTTAAATCTTTCGGAATGATATACTTTAGCAAATTGGTTCTTTCAATATGCTTATCTCCCTTGGAAGCGCTGAAACCAACCGCCTGCATATTCAAACGCTTGCTGATGTTTCTTTCAATCCCATCAAAAGCTCCACCGGCGATAAACAGAATATTTTCGGTATCTACCTCGATAAATTTTTGATCGGGATGCTTACGCCCTCCTTTTGGCGGCACATTAACGGTGGTTCCTTCAAGAAGTTTTAATAGTGCCTGCTGCACACCTTCTCCCGACACATCGCGGGTTATGGATGGATTGTCGCTCTTACGGGCAATTTTATCGATCTCATCGATGAAAACGATCCCGCGTTGCGCCTTTTCAACATTATAATCGGCGGCCTGTAACAGGCGGGTTAAAATCCCTTCAACATCTTCCCCAACATAACCTGCTTCGGTAAGTACTGTTGCATCTACAATAGCCAAAGGCACGTTTAGCATCTTGGCAATGGTTTTTGCGATAAGAGTTTTCCCGGTTCCGGTTTCTCCTACCATGATGATGTTACTTTTTTGAATTTCAACATCATCTTCACTTTTAGGCTGCAATAATCGCTTATAGTGATTGTAAACCGCTACCGACATTACTTTCTTAGTGGCTTCCTGCCCTATCACATATTGATCAAGAAAATCTTTGATCACCCGGGGTTTGCTAAGCATAAGATCTGAAGACAGGTCTTTATTGCCTTCCTGCTTCAGTTCTTCCAGAACAATCCCGTGAGCCTGTTCGATACACCGGTCACAAATATGGGCATCGAGCCCTGCGATTAGCAGATGGGTTTCAGGTTTTTTTCTTCCACAAAAGGAACATTCTAATTCTTCTTTCGCCATTCTTTTTAATTTACGGCAGGGAACTCCCCGCCAAAATTATTTATCCTCTCTCGTTAAAATCTCGTCAATCATTCCGTATTCCTTTGCCGCTTCGGCTTTCATCCAGTAATCACGATCACTATCGTTTTCAATCTTTTCATAAGATTGCCCACTGTGCTTGGCAATTATCTGGTACAGTTCCTTTTTAAGGGTAAGGATCTCACGGGCAGTAATTTCTATATCGCTCGCCTGCCCCTGAGCACCTCCTAAAGGCTGATGAATCATCACCCTGGAATGAGGTAAACCACTGCGTTTTCCTTTTTCCCCGGCACATAAAAGAACCGCTCCCATAGAGGCAGCCATTCCTGTACAAATGGTAGCCACATCGGGTTTGATGAATTGCATGGTATCGTAAATTCCCAGGCCGGCATATACACTACCTCCCGGAGAATTGATATAAATCTGGATATCTTTAGAGGCATCGGTGCTTTCCAAAAACAATAACTGTGCCTGCACGATATTGGCTACCTGGTCGTTGATTTGGGTTCCCAAAAAGATAATGCGATCCATCATAAGGCGGGAAAATACATCCATCGCCACGGCATTCATCTGCCTTTCTTCAATAATATTTGGGGTCATTCCCACCGGGGTTAATGAACTAACAATTTTACCGTAGTAGTTGCTGTTAATCCCGTGCTCTTTTATAGCGTATTTTTCAAATTCTTTTCCGAAATCCATTAATATTTTTTATTTAAAAGTAACCTTTTTCATCAAAAAAAGGCGTTATTCCATACGGTTTAACGCCTTAAATATAGGTAATAAATTATAAAAAGGCCTATTGATAAATCTCTTTCACGAAATCTTCGTAAGTCACTTCTTTCTCTTCAAATTTCATATTTTCCTTATAGAAATCAAGAAGTTTTTCATTCATAAGTTGCTCAGAAAGACGTTTTACTTCATCCTGATTTGAAAGAATTCTGGCAGTGATATCATCCAGTTCTTTTTCTGAAGGATTCATTTGACCAAACTGGGCCATTTGCTCTTTAATTTTGCTGTGAGCAAATGCTTTAAGATCTTCAAAATTCACTTCAAGACCGTTGTCTTTAATGATTTTTCCTTCAATTAACTGGTAGCGTAATCCTTTTTCGCTCTTTTCATACTCTTCAACAGCCTCTTCTTCTGTAAGAGGTTTCTCACCTACTGTACGAATCCATTTTTGAAGAAATTCCTTTGGAAGATCGAATTTTGTAGTTTCGATCAAAGCTTCGGTCACATCGTTCATCAACTGCTGATCGCTTTGCTGTACGAATTGCTTTTCAGCATCTTCTTTGATCTTTTCTTTTAATTCGGTAACGCTCTTTACCTCATCTTTTCCGAAAAGCTTGTCGAATAATCCCTGGTCAAGATCGGCCAATTCTCTCTTGCTGATTTCAGAAACAGTGAACTCTACTTCAATATCCAGATCCTGAGCTTTCTCCTGCTCTATTTTTAATTGGCTTACAAGTTCCTGCTCATCTTTAAAAAGACCTTTAGTTTTTAGGGTGATGGTATCACCAACTTTAGCTCCTACAAACTTATTGAGGTTTCGCTTGCCTTTTATTTTTTCAAGCTCGATACTGCTTTGATTATCGATACCTTCTTCTTCATTTTTAAAAGTTCCGGCAACGATATCTCCTTCTTCAGCTACATCTTTGGTAACAATTTTACCATATTGCTTCTGAATATTTTCTACCTGCTTATCGATAGTAGCATCATCGGCAACAATATTATAACGGGTTACCGGCTTTTTAAGATCCAGGTTTACGTCAAATTCCGGAGCAAGGCCCAATTCAAATTCAAAGCTGTAATCTTCTTTATCCCAGTTAAAATCTTCCTGCTCTCTGGGAATAGGATTTCCAAGAACATCGAGTTTTTCTTCGGTAAGGTATTTATTTAAAGCATCCTGAAGCAGTTTGTTCACTTCGTCTACCAAAACTGCCTGCCCGTATTGCTTTTTTACCATCCCCATAGGTACGTGACCTTTTCTAAAGCCGGGAATATTGGCATTTTTACGGTAATCTTTAAGTATCTTTTCTACTTTTGGTGCATAGTCGTCTTTTGCGATATCTACTTTTACTACCGCATTCAGCTCATCAATATTCTCTCTGGTAATATTCATCTTGACTTGTTATAAAAATTGGAGTGCAAAATTACACTTTTTTCCCAAGCCCGCAAAGTATCAAATTGCTGAATTTCAGAGCGATTCTAATCTTTTCCCAAAAGCGAAAAAAGCAAAGACTGAAACAGGGATAACAAGAGACTAAAAATAATAGCCATTAGAAAGCCACTCACTCCAAACCCGCCTACAAAGGTATCGGCAAGAAGGATGATTATAGCATTGATGACCAGGAGAAAAAGCCCCAGGGTGAGTATGGTTACCGGTAGTGTTAGCAGAACAAGAACAGGTTTTACCAGTAAATTCAACAAGGCCAGGACCAGCGCGACTATTATTGCGGTAACATAGCCATCTACACTTACTCCCGGAAGCACCTTAGCCAGAATCACCACGGCAAGCGCAGTCAATAAAATTCGAAGAATGAAATTCATAATATTAGTTGGTTGGTTTAGTGATATAAGTATACAAAAAACGCCGGAATTATCCGGCGTTTCAAAAATCAGGTTTGTATTTTTCAGCCTTTATCTTACATCATTATCCAAGGTTATAGTCCCGTAATTTCCGGGATTAACCTGAGGCACCGATGCATTATAAGTATCGTTAATTTCTTCAATAATCGCGTTGGAAATCACTGCATTTCCTCTTGGAGTTAGGTGAATTCCATCAAGAGAAATTGCGCCCCCGGTAGCGAAGGTTGAAGTAATTGTACCCCCATCGAATGGAATACCTCCTTCATTCAACTGGTTAAGCAGCGCATTGGCATCTACGTGAGCCAGGCCATTAGCCTGAGCAAGGGCAGCAATAGTTTGGTTATAGGCCGAAGTAGCATTTCTAATCATTTGAATTTCATCCCGATCTAAAACATCGGCATCGTCAAGCCCGGCTACTGCACCAAAAAGAGTATCTACCTGTTCCTGGCTTGGAGTGCCTCCTGCCTGTAAGGTTCCCAACACCTGCATTACAGCATCGCTCATTTGCACTGAACCATATCCCTGTCTCAGGGCCGATTGGTTAATGGTTAGCAACAACAACTCATCTTCGGTCATTTGTCTAAATCCAAGCGGATTCATTTGAGTAGGTTCCACATCGATTACAAATCTGTTAGGTCCCTCATTAAAAGTAAGCGCATATTGAGAAGCCATCATCATAGCCTGCTCCTGCGGAACTCCCTGTTGCATTAATCCGCCGGCAAAGACCTGCGATACCGCTCCAAAAAATGCGGTAAGTTGGCCTGCAGTTGCAGCATCAAGCTCTAAAGCATTATTTGGAACCGTAGTGAAATAAGGAATTGAGGTCACATCTGGAATATTGATCAACACCCCACCAGAGGTACTGGCGCTAAGAGCGTTTACCATATTCATATAAACCGAACCAAATACGTTGGGATCGGTAATATCGTTTGGTCCATAGGTAGAAGGATCGGTATTATTGGTTTGATCTACCCCTACACCTCCAGAAGTTGCGAAAGAAAGCACATCGTTATTTCCTATCCAGAGGCTAAAGAAAGTAGGGTCCTGCGCCAGGGCATCTTCTAAAACAGTAGCCTGCCCCGAAGAAGCAAATCTTGCAAAATAGGGATTGGCGGCACCGGTAGCTACCCCCTGAATATTCCCGTAACCAGGAGCAACCAGGTGAAAACTTTTTGCACCGGGTACTCCCATATTATTAAATGGGCCTTCAAGAGTATTGGACACCTCGGTAGTAGGTTGGGCTCCGGTATAACGCTGAGGCCCGGGGTTGCCATCGGCTCCCACGGCAAGCACAAAGCGGTTTTGAGCAATTACATTTCCGCCCAAAAGAAGACCACCGGTATTATCACTTACGTAAGGAATTCTGAATTCATTTACATCCTGGGTTTTGGCAAACTGATTTGCCAGGATATTGGGATAGGAATTTTCCTGCCCGGTGATATAAAGGGCTCCATCGGCATAACCTGCGGTAAGTGAATTTCCAAGGGCAACATAATTAGAAAAATCGGCCTGACCATTGCTGTAAAAGCCTGGTTCATCTACCGGGTTATCCAACTCGGGCTCGCAGGAATATAATCCTACGGCTAATGCAGATACTGCTATATATTTAATATATTGTTTCATGATTTGATGAATTATAATTTGTAAGTCACACCTAGTCCGGGAATAAAGGCGCTTGATTTGTAAGTTCCTCTAAAAGGTACCCGAACCCCATCTTCGAAATAATGATCGTAAGATTCATTCACCTCCTTATATCGGTTATACAGGAAAGAAGCATCAATCGCCAGTTTGTCGCTGATATTTAATGACAACCCGCCGGTGAAACCCTGGGCGTCATTTCGAGGAGTTTCAGGCGCAAAATATCCTGATTGTACCGGAGATTCATCAAAGTAATATCCCACCCGAAGAGTAAACATTTCGTTGGCCAGGTACTGCATTCCGAATCTGTAGGTAGACGAATTTTTATAATTTCTTGGGTTGTTAGAATCTGGAATATTTGCATTGGCAAAATTTAGGTCCAGGGATTCATATACATCCCAGTAAGTGCGGTTGTAATCGAAGGCGAACAACCATTTGTCTTTAAATTCATACGACGCCCCAATCGATAATTCGGCTGGCAATGGCAGGGAAGCAGTAAATGCTGAATTCTGAAAGGGAGTTAATGGCGAATTGGGAATGTTCTGGAAAGTTGCCTCGCCATCTTCGGCATCCATAATAATTTCTGAACGATAGTTTACACCAAGAGTCAGGCTTTCGGTAGGAGTAAACATAGCTCCAGCCGACCATCCAAAGGCGCTTACACCACTCGCATCGGCAGTTACGTTGGCACGATTCCCTTCAATATCGGTAAGTGAACGGGTAAGGTTTCGGTTAAAGTTAACCGATCCATTTACATAGATAGGTCCACCACCAATGCTGGCCCAATCTGTAATCTTATAAGAAGCTAAAGCCTGAAAATAGATAGCCTGTAAGTCTATATTGTTTACCAGGTGAGACCCGGCCCAATCGGTAGGCCATTCAACCCCACTTCCGTAGGGAGTATAGGCTGCAAAGCCAAGAGAGAAACGTTCGCTTAATTTATAGGAAAAATAGGCGTAAAAAGGCGTACCTACAGAACTATCGGTTCTATAGATCTCCCCGGTTTGTTCATTTTGCCAAACCACATCCGAAAAAACGGCACTGGCCCCAACGGCAACATTTATTTTGTTTTCAAGATGCGCAAGACCTGCCGGATTAAAAAATGCAATTTCAGCATTGTTGACCATGGCAACCCCGGTATGTCCCATTGCAAGCGAGCGCTGACCCTGTAAGCCAACTCTGTATCCACCTGCGTAGGTTACGGCACAGGCCAAACCAAACATACTTAGCAGTAGTAATTTTTTCATAATGTAGAATGGGTTAATATTTAAATTGATAAAAATCTTAGCTCAAAATTAGCATAAATTAAAAAATACGCAACAAAACAGACGAATTTATTATGCGTACATAGCAAATTAAGAAGAAATTAAAGAAAGCTCTCTACCGCATCGTAAAAGGCTTCCATATTTTCGGCGTGCACCCAATGCCCGGCGTTTTCTATAGTCACAATTTGAGCTTCGGGAAATTGATTTTTGATATCAGATTCATCTTCTTTGGTGATGTAATCGCTATTGGCACCCCGAATGAATAGCACAGGACCTTCATAAGATTTCTCCTGCGGAAGGGCTTCACCAACATTTTCGATATTCTTCTTTAAGGCTGAAAGGTTTACTTTCAAAACCAGTTTTTTCTGACTTTCTCTTTCGAGGTTCTTCAGCAGAAACAACCGAATTCCTTTATTGGAAATAAATTCTGAAAGCAACTTATCGGCCTCTCGGCGGGAGCTTAAATTTGCCTTATCTAAAGCCGTTAGTCCTTCCAGGATTTGCTGATGGTGTGGCTCATAATATTTAGGTGCAATATCTACAACGATTAATTTTTCAATCAAATCGGGATTATTGGCAGCTGCCAGCATCGCGGTTTTCCCTCCCATCGAATGCCCGAGGAGAATGATGTTTTTTAAATTATGTTGCTCACAGTATGCTACCAAATCGGCCGCAAGGAGGTCATAGCTAAATTCATCGCTATGCGGACTTTTACCGTGATTACGCTGGTCCAGCATATGAACCTGATAGCCAAGTTCAGAAAATTTAGTTCCCAGGGTTTTCCAGTTATCGCCCATTCCCAGGAAGCCGTGAAGGATTACGAAAGGCTGGCCTTCTCCAACAATATTTGAATGTAATTGCATAAAATTTATTTCAGAAGTTTAAGGTACTCGGCGATGGTTTTCTCCAGCCCCAGGTAAAGCGCCTCAGAAATCAGGGCGTGACCAATAGAGACTTCGGCTAAATGAGGTACGTTTTCTTTAAAAAATCGGATATTTTCAAGGGAAAGATCGTGACCGGCATTTACTCCCATTCCAAGATTATGCGCGAGTTTGGCGCATTCAGCATAAATTTCTACGGTTTCTTTATGGCCTTTTGCAAAGTCCTGCGCATAAGATTCGGTATAAAGCTCAATGCGATCTGTCCCGGTATCGGCCGCCGCTTCTACCATTTTAAGATCGGGATCCACGAAAATCGAGGTTCTTATCCCTTTCTTTTTAAATTCTGAAATCACCTCCTTAAGATAATCGGCGTGTTTTAAGGTATCCCAACCTGCATTTGATGTTATAGCATCTTCAGCATCGGGCACCAGAGTTACCTGTGCGGGTTTAGTCTCAAGGACCAGGTTTATAAATTTAGAAACCGGGTTTCCTTCAATATTAAATTCGGTTTTTAAAACAGGTTTGAGATCTCTCACATCGTTATAACGAATATGTCGCTCATCTGGCCGGGGATGCACGGTGATGCCCTGGGCACCGAAAGATTCAATATCCCGGGCAACCTTCACCACATTGGGAATATCACCACCTCTGGCATTACGCAGCGTGGCTATTTTATTGATGTTTACGCTAAGTTTGGTCATAATATTGGCTTTGATAACAAAAATACAAACTTGTGACTGCCGGGATGAATTTTATTTTGATTAATTTGCAGCAACAAGAAGCCCGATTTATGAGCATTGAAGCACATATTATTAATGATGTTGAAATAAGAAAATTCAGTGAAAGCATTGAAAGCTTGCAGGAGATTTTCAGCCAACTCACCTACACCCATCTTCCTGTAGAGAATAATGGGATTTATATGGGATGTATTTCTGAAAATGACGCGCGATGCTTTGAAACTTCCAAAAAAATTGAAGACTACCAATATGCGCTAGAAGGCTTTTTCGCGAGAGAAGGCGCCTATTGGCTGGATGTTCTTGAAATTTTCGCACAAAACAACACCAATATTCTTCCGGTACTTAATGAGGAAAATAAGTATTTAGGATATATCGAATTAGGCGAAATTATAAACCTTTTTAACGAGACTACTTTTCTAAGTGAAGCCGGAAATATTTTGGTGATCGAAAAGGGCTTTAAAGATTACTCGTTCAGCGAAATTAGTCAAATTGTAGAGTCAAATAACACGCATCTTCTGGGCGCTCTTGTATCAAAAATCGAAAATGACATGGCGCAGATAACTCTGAAGCTTACGCCTTCGGGACTAAATGAGATCATACAGAGTTTCAGGAGATATGGATACAATATAATTTCTGAACACCAGGAAGATAATTTTGCCAAAAATTTAAAAGACAGGTCTAAATACCTGGACAAATACTTGAACATCTAGAGATGAAAATTGGTATATATGGTCAATTTTACCACCCCAATGCCGGGAAATATATAGCCGAGTTGCTGGAATTGCTCGATCAGGAAAATGTTGAAGTAATTATCGAAGAGAAATTCCTGGAGTTAATCAACCTCAACAAAACCATTAAAAAAGAATACAGCCATTTTAGAACCTTTGAGGAACTCGATAGTTCTTATGCTTTATTCTTCTGTATTGGCGGGGATGGTACTATTTTAAAATCCATCAATTTTATTCGCAATCACGACATTCCCATTGTTGGAATTAACACGGGCCGCCTGGGATTTTTAGCCACCATGCAAAAGGAAGAGGTGAAAGATAACCTCCATAAAATTCTCGAAGGAAAATACAGCATTTCCCGGCGTAGTGTTTTGGACATCAGCACCAACCCGCAAAGTGCCGATCCCGTTTTTAAAAATGTGGCCTTAAATGAAATTGCGGTTAGCCGTAAGAACACCACCTCGATGATCACCGTAGACACCTGGCTGGATGGGCAGTATTTAACCTCCTATTGGGCCGACGGCCTGATTATTAGTACCCCAACAGGTTCTACCGGATATTCTTTAAGCTGCGGTGGCCCTGTAATCACCCCCGATGTAGATTCCCTGGTGATCACCCCCATTGCACCGCATAATTTAAATGCACGACCATTAGTAATAAAAGACAACACCACCATTACCCTAAAGGTTTCGGGACGGGAAGAACATCACTTGGTTTCGATGGACTCCCGCATAGCTACCCTACACACCAATACCGAAATCATCATTAAAAAAGCCCCCTTTACCATCAATTTTGTGGAATTAAAAGGTGATAGTTTTTTGCAAACCCTACGAAAAAAACTGCTTTGGGGTGAAGATAAACGCAATTAAGCAATAAAAGTCTGAGAAAACTGTTTATGAAAATGTACAATTCTGCTCAAATTATTGCAGAGCAAACTTAATTGTTATATTTGCAAACTTTTGAAAACCTATGAGGTACCTAACGGCTATTGCTTTCATGTTTATTTTTACGCTTAATACACAATCCCAGACCTTTGAGATGGGGCCTTTTGTTGGTGGCGCAAATTATATTGGAGATGTGGGTAGAGGGAATTACATTTTCCCTAATCGGTTGGTAGGTGGCCTAATTGCCAAATGGAACCGCAGCCCGCGTCACGCCTTCAGACTTTCTCTAAAATATGCTGAAATTGCCGATGACGATGCAAATTCTTCTGAAACCAGGAGAGTAAGAAGAGGCCATTCTTTTGAAAATAATATTGCTGAAGCCTCGCTGGGAGTGGAATTCAATTTCTGGGATTTCGACCTGCACGAAGGGCATCCTCAAAGCACTCCTTATCTCTATACAGGACTAACCTATTTTAGAGCAGATCACGTTTACCTTAAAAACGGAACCTCTAACCCCATGGTGAATGAAGGATCTAATTACTCCTTCGCCATCCCCATAATTTTTGGATATAAAGAAAGCATTACAAAACATATAGTAGGGGGTTTTGAAATTGGAGCCCGTTATACCTTTACCGATAACCTGGATGGCAGCTGGCCTGAAGAATTTTTAGGCACACGCGATCCCACAATAGAGTTTGGAAATAGAAATACCAACGATTGGTATATCTTTACCGGAGTAAATTTCACTTTTTCCTGGGGAAGAAAACCCTGTTACAGTCGTTTTTAATATGAATTTTAAAGAAAACATAGATCTTAAAAGATTACCCAAACACCTGGCCATTATTATGGATGGCAACGGAAGATGGGCTAAACAAAAAGGATTTATGAGGGTCGCAGGTCACGAAGAAGGTACCAAAGCTGTAAGAGACGTGGTAGAAGCTTCAGCCGAACTAGGAATTGAAAATCTTAGTTTATACGCTTTTTCTACCGAAAACTGGAACCGCCCCAAACTTGAAGTCAACACCCTGATGCGGTTACTGGTTTCCAGTTTAAAAAAAGAACTAAAAACCCTTCAGGATAACGATATAAGGCTTACTGCAATTGGCAGGTTAGAGAACCTTCCGAAGAAAGCTTATAAAGAACTGCAGGAAGTTATCGACAAAACCAGTTCCAATAAAAGAATGACCCTTAGCCTGGCTCTTAGCTATGGCTCAAGAGAAGAAATTACCAGCTGCGTAAAGCAAATAGCCGGCAAAGTTAAATCTGGCGAATTATCTCCCGATTCTATTGACGAATCGGTTATTAATCAGCATCTTTACACCCAAAATTTACCCGATGTAGATCTATTGATTAGAACCAGCGGGGAACAACGCATAAGCAATTTCCTATTGTGGCAAATCGCTTATGCCGAATTATATTTTACAAACATCTTATGGCCCGATTTCAGAAAAGAAAATCTATACGAGGCCGTTTATAACTATCAAAACCGAGAAAGACGATTTGGAAAAACCAGTGAGCAACTTAGTTAGCCTTTCGATGAACAGAAATATTTTCGCATTATTCCTTCTAATATTTTGTTTTAGTATTCAAACCAAAGCTCAGGATCTACCCCTGGCCGATGGAAAGAAATATACGCTGGGAAAAATCACCGTTAGCGGAAACACCAGTTATAACGACCAAACCGTAATTGCCTATACCGGATTAAAACCCGGGGACGAGCTTTATATCCCGGGAGATAGACTAAGCAAGGTGTTAAAAAAACTCTGGGACCTGGATTTATTTAGCGATGTTAGCTTCTATATCACCAATATAGATGGCGATGTAGCCGATTTGGAGCTGGAAATTCAGGAGGTACCTCAACTGGCTACTATCAGGGTTGAGGGCCTGAAAAAGAAAAGCGAACGCGAAGCGGTTATCGAGGAAAATAAATTGAAACCCGGTGTGAAGGTTGGGGAAAACCTAATTACCACTACTAAAAATTACACCGAGAACAAGTTTAGAAAAGACGGTTATCTAAATGCCAAAGCCAATATATCTACCAGCGAAATGACCGATAGCCTTGGAAAAACCACGGTCAATATGGTAATAGACGTAGATAAGGGTGAGAGGGTGAAAATTGATGAAATCGCCTTTAGCGGCAATGAAAAATTCTCTGATGCCAGGCTACGTCGCAGCTTGAAAAACACCAAGCAGAAAAATATTATTCGATTCTGGAAACGATCTAAATTTGTTCGTGCCGATTACCAGGAAGATAAAGAGAATCTGGTAAATAAATACAAGGAAAGTGGGTATAGAGATGCCCGAATCGTTTCAGATTCGCTCATTAAAAGAGACGATCAAACCATAGCCCTGCAGCTTCAGGTCGAAGAAGGAAACCAGTATTATATAGGGGATATTAATTTCCTCGGAAACACAGTGTACACCGATAACCAATTGCGCAGAGCTCTTGGTATCGAAAAAGGCGATATTTATAACGGGGTACTTTTAGATGAGCGAATTGAAGGCCAGGATCCGCAGGGAGATGATCTTTCGAATTTATACAAAAACAACGGCTATCTTTTCTCGAATATAGATTTGGTGGAGACCAATGTGTATAATGATACCATAGATTTTGAAGTGCGTATAATTGAAGGGAAAGAAGCCTATTTCAACAATATTCGTGTAACCGGAAACGATAAAACCAAAGACCACGTAATATACAGAGAACTGCGAACCAAACCGGGACAAAAATACAGCCAGGAAGCTGTAGTTAGTACCATTAGAGAATTGGGGCAACTCGGTTTCTTTGATGCTGAAAATTTAGAACCTAAATTTATTGATCCCGATCCCCAGGCAGGTACTTTAGATTTGGAATATTCGGTAGTTGAAGCCGGAGCCAGCCAAATTGAACTTCAGGGTGGTTACGGTGGCGGAGGCTTTATTGGAACCCTGGGGCTGTCGTTTAACAACTTCTCTCTGGCCGGAATTTTCGATAAAGAGGCTTACAAGCCCTTACCGATGGGAGACGGCCAAACCCTTTCACTAAGAGCACAGGCCAGTACTTTTTATCAAACCTATAGCCTATCGTTTAGAGAGCCCTGGTTAGGTGGTAAAAAGCCGGTAAGTCTACAAACCAGCTTTAGTTATACCCGACAATTCCTATTTGATTTTGTGAACCGCCAGGCCGATAGATCCAGAAGCTTTGATATTTTGGGAGTAAATGTAGGTTTAGCTAAACGTCTTACAGTGCCAGATCCATTTATTACAGTGTCTCACGCAGTAGGTTTTCAGCGTTATGATCTTAATAATTATAATACCGGGCTTTTTACTTTTGGAGATGGATATAGCAACAACTTCTCCTACACGCTTGGACTAACCAGGGATAACACTTTTGTAAACCCGATTTTCCCAACAGGAGGATCACGCTTTTCCATTACTGCCAAGTTCACCCCTCCCTATTCACTTTGGAATGGAGTTGACTACGCAAACCTGGAAAACCAAAGAGAATTTCAGTTAGAGGATGAGAACGGAAATCTAATCAACGAGCAGGGTAACCGGGTAACCCCCGAGAACGCTGTAGGAGATCAGCAAAAAATTGATCAGGAAAAATTTAAATGGCTTGAATTTTACAAGGTAAAATTTAATGGAACCTGGTTTACCACCCTTGCCAATTTCGGAAAAAACCACAACCTGGTTTTACGAAGTCACGCCGAATTCGGATTTCTTGGAGCCTATAATCAGGATCGTGGCGTACCGCCTTTTGAGCGTTTCTTCCTTGGAGGTGACGGGATGAATATGTTTAGTCTTGACGGAAGGGAAACCATTCAGCTTAGAGGATATCCTAACCAATCGGTGGTGCCTCTAGATCGTCCTGCAAATCAAAATGATGATGGTGCTGTTATTTACAACAAATACTCACTTGAATTAAGATTCCCAATCACCCTGAAGCCTCAGGCCTCTATCTATGCCTTAAGCTTTTTGGAAGCCGGTGCATCCTATGACGGGTTTAGGGATTACAACCCTTTTCAGTTAAATCGTTCGGCCGGGGTAGGATTGCGTATCTTTATGCCTGCATTTGGATTACTTGGGATAGACTTTGGTTATGGATTTGATCCTATCCCCGGAGTTGGCGGGCCAAATGGATGGGAAACCCATTTCATCATTGGACAACAATTTTAATTTGGCACGATATTTTCTATATTCGGAAATATGAAATTAAAAGTACTTCTTCTCTCACTTAGTTTAGGCCTTTTGGGCCTTACTGCAACTGCGCAAAAGCAGATGCGCATAGGCTATGTAGATATGGAGTACATCCTTGAAAATTTACCCGAATATCAACAGGCTTCAAATCAATTAGAAGCCCGGGTGCAGGAATGGAGAAAAGAGGCTGAGCTAAAGCGAAAGGAAATTTCAGACATGAGAAACAACCTTGCCAACGAGCGCGCTTTGCTTACCAAAGAACTTATTGAAGAACGCGAAGAAGAGATCGCCTATCTGGAAAGTCAGGCAAGCGATTATGAGCAGAAACGCTTCGGGCCAAATGGTGATTATTTCATTCAGAAGAGACAACTTATAAGGCCGGTACAGGACCAGGTGTTCAATGCAGTGCAGGAAATTGCCGAAAATCGCGGAATGGATTTTATCTTTGACCGAAATTCAGAAAGCGGAATGTTATTTGCCTCCAGGCAGGCCGATGTAAGCGAACAGGTTTTACGCAATATCACCCGGGCTGCTAACCGCGAGCAAATTGAAACACGCCAGCAGGAACGAGAGCTTGAAGCCGCTGAAGCACGCACCCCAGAACAGGATGCTGCCAGAGAAGAACGGGTTCAAATAGCTGAAGAAAAGAAAAACGAACGCGAAGCTTTAATAGAAGAACGCAGAAGACAGCGGGATTCAATTAGAGATGCCCGTCAAAAAGAATTTGAAGAACGCCGGCAACGGGCGTTGGAAGAACGTCAAAGAAAACGGGATTCCATAACTGCTGCAAGAACACAAAAGGATACCATTAATTAACTTAAATATCAGTAAACACTTAACTCAAATTAAAATGAAACAATTCAAAACACTTTTCATAGCTCTTGCCTTAACCCTTGGAGCTACTGCTTTTACTAATGCTCAGAGCAAAGTTGCACATATCGCCACTCAGGAACTGGTTGAAGCTATGCCTGCATATAAGCAAGCAATGGATCAGCTGGAAAAGCTTGAGAGAACTTATGACGCCGAGATTAAAGATATGCTAACTGAAGCTCAAAGTACCATGCAGCGTTACCAGGCAGAGGCTGAAACCAAAACCGAAGAAGAAAACGCTAAGAGAGCCAGTGAACTTCAGGCTACCGAAAGAAGAATCCAGGAGCACAGACAAAAAGCTATGCAGGATCTTCAGAAAAAGGAAAATGATCTTATTCGTCCTGTAATCGAGAAAGCTCGTGGAGCTATTCAAAAAGTAGCCAGAGCTCAGGGATTTGACTATGTGCTTGATTCTACTACCGGAACCGGAGTAATTCTAGCCGACGGTAAAGACCTTATGGCCGATGTAAAGAAAGAATTAGGAATGTAATTTCCTATATCCCAGCAAATATTTTTAAAAACTGCGCCGCATTACGGCGCAGTTTTTATTCTTGTAAGAATGAACAATTCAGCAGCAATAGGGATTTTTGACTCGGGCGTGGGCGGCACCTCCATCTGGAAGGAAATACACGAATTACTCCCGGCCGAGAAAACCATCTACCTTGCCGATAGTCGCAATGCGCCCTACGGGGAAAAACCGGTTTCTGAAATCATAAGGCTAAGCAAGAAAAACACCGAAAAGTTGCTGGATATGGGGGTGAAAATGGTGGTTGTTGCTTGTAACACCGCCACTACAAATGCCATAGACATTCTTAGAGCCACCTATAATGTACCTTTCATCGGAATTGAGCCTGCCATAAAACCGGCGGCTCTTAATTCAAAGTCGGGGGCCATTGGCATCCTCGCTACCCGGGGAACGCTAACCAGCCAGTTATTCCATAAAGCATCAGAACTTTATTCCCGTAATCTCGAAATTGTAGAAGTTGAAGGTCGCGGCCTGGTAGATCTTATAGAAAGAGGTCTAGAGAATTCTCCTGAAATGCACAACCTGCTACGGGAGCTTTTGGAGCCGATGCTTCAGAAGCATATAGATCACCTTGTATTGGGTTGCAGCCACTATCCCTACCTTATTCCGGCTTTGAAAGAGATACTTCCGCAGGAGGTAAAAATAATAGACTCTGGGGAAGCCGTGGCAAAACAAACCAGAGCTATTTTAGAGAAAAATAAATTGCTGGCATTCACTTCAACAGAAAATCCTAAACCTGTATTTTTCACAAATACAAAGCCCGATGTACTGGCAGGCTTAATCGATGCCGCTACAAATCGATTTGAAGTCTCTTACCTGGATTTTTAATAATTCACCGCAGGACATTTACAGTCATACCTTCCCCTGTTCTCACCAAAATTATAGCCAAGGCTAATTTGATGAAAACCATTATTGCTTAACACTATCGAATCGGTTTGATAGGTAAAAGTATAGGCAAACATAAACCTTCCATAATTAATTCCAAGAAATGGGGTTAAGTAGGATAAATTATGCCGGGTGACAGAATTCCCCCCGGGATCGAACTCCAGGCCTTCCAGGCTATAGCGGTATGAAAGTCCGCCCCAAAACTGGCCAAAATTCAGGTTATAATAGGCTTTCAGGTTAAGGTCAAGACTTCTCTCGGCCGTAGCCTCCATAGCCTGCACCAATACAGATGGTTCCAAACTTAACCTGTCTCCAACCTCATCAAAAACATAACCAGTAGAAAACAGGTATTTGCGAAGGTTGGATTGAGGTTCATCGGTAAAATAAAGATCTCTTTTAGCCGAAACAAGATTCTTAGCGGTGAGATGCGCAAAGAAATTCAAATAATAATAAGAAAGCCCAATGTCCAAATTCCCATAAATATCAGCCAGTCGATTCCCGCCAACAATCGGGTCAAAACGAACAAAATTACTCTCATCGAGGCGATGTTGTACCAGCCCTGCACTAATCCCAAAAGAGAGCTGATTTAAGTCCAGTTCGCTACGTGAAAACATCAAATGATAGGCTGCACCAAAATAGGCCCCGGTTTTGGAGAAATTTCCGTTTTGATCATTAAACAGAATAGCTCCCAGCCCGGTTTTGTCGTTTATTCTTCCGTGAACATTGGCTGTATACAGGCCGGGCCGGTTTTGAACATCAAACCATTGCTGCCTGGCCGTTATTCGAAGTTGATTCATATTAGGTGCCCCGGCCATCGAAGGGTGTAGGAGGTATAAATTATCGCTCAAATAATCTGAATATACCGGCAAGACCTCCTGCGCCCTTAGCGCATTATTGCTTAGAAAAAAACAGGCAAGAATTACCAATAGTTTTTTCGGCGATTTCGCAAAGGCTTTGACAAAAAAGACTGAGGGAAAGTCAATTATACTTCGAAACCCAAAAAGAAGAATTCCGAAGAAATAGAAAAGCTTGTTTTTCTTTAGTATTTTTGCCAAAAATTAAGCTATGAGTAATTATTCGGTTAAGATACAACCTACAAATAAACCGGCAATAGTAAAATTCGAGACTAACAGGTTCCTCACAAAGCATCAGGGCTACGAATTTGCCAATATAGATGAAGCTAAAAATTCACCGATTGCAAAGCAATTATTTTTTCTTCCGTTTGTTAAAACGGTTTATATCGCTCAAAATTTTATTGCGATAGAAAAATATGACATCGTGGAGTGGGAAGACATTCAGGACGAAGTTGCCAGCCAAATTGAGGAATTTCTCAATAAAGGCGGGGTTGTGGTTGAAGAGAAAGACGAAAATAAGAACATCCCGGTAAGCGTTTATGCCGAGAGTACTCCCAACCCGGGCGTAATGAAGTTTGTAGCCAACAAAAAACTGGTGCTGCAGGCCTTTGAATTTAAGAGCATCGATGACACCAAAAAGGCACCGCTAGCCCAAAAATTGTTTCACTTTCCATTTGTAAAGGAAATTTTTATCGACGAAAATTATATTTCCATTCATAAATACGATATCGCTGAATGGGAAGAAATTACCTTGGAATTAAGGGAATTCATCACCAATTACCTGCAGCAGGGAAATGAGGTGGTTTCAGCTGAAGCCGCACAAAATTCTACCGGCTCAAAAACCGGGGAAAAGACCGCATTAAAACCGGAAGTCGAGAACCTTGACGATACTTCCCAGCAAATCGTGGCAATCCTGGATGAATACATCAAACCAGCCGTAGCCAGTGATGGGGGAAACATACTTTTTGATTCGTATAATTCAGAAAATAAAACCGTAAAGGTGATTTTACAGGGAGCCTGCAGCGGTTGCCCGTCTTCTACCATGACCCTGAAGAATGGTATTGAAACTATGCTTCGGGATATGCTTCACGGCCAGGTAGAATATGTAGAAGCTGTAAACGGTTAAGCTTTTAAAGCGTGCTTTTGGCATCCTTATAAAACTCCTGAAACAATTGAAGCAGACTCATAGTAGAACTTATGAGATCTTTGGTTTCCAGTAAAAGCCCGAAATACAATTTTGTATTCTTCGGGCTTGTTTCTGAAGTACGAATGCGATTGATTTGCTTCTGAATTAACTCTGAAACATAATCGAGCAACTGTTGTTTCTCAGCCAGGATCTCGTCTATATTACCAAATTCCCTGTCATCGAAGGTTTGTTTAATATCATCAAAAAGCAGTTGCATTTTTTCATCTACTTTTTTCAAATCGCGCACCTGGTTGAATTTTAAATTCTTGTGATTGTTATTGACGTGATTATAAGAATTACGGGTAATAAACCCAATAGACTGCACCATATCCTGAAGGTGATCCAGGATTAAAATATAAAATTTACTGGCTTCTACCGAGTCTTCATCGAGCGACTTGATAAAATAAAAAATATTACCCTTTAGCTCATCTACCTCTTCTTCGAGCTTTTTGATGGTTTTACTATTCTTTTTGAGTTTGCTCAAATCATGATACCCAAGATTATCTACGGTTTTGGTAAACATTTTATTGATCCCCTCAATTACTTCTGAAATATTTTCTGAAGTTTCTGAAGTAATCTCGTTTATCGTGATAATATCACTGCGGTTATATCGCTTTCTGGCTTTTTCTTCCTTGACTTTTTTGGAATGAGACATAGTACTCCTTACCACTAAAACCACTGCTGCGATAATTAGAATTACCAGTGCCGGCATTCCGCCGTACCAAATCAAGACAGCAAAAGCGGCTGCTATACTGGAAGCCACCAGGGCGGTTACAAACCAGCCTCCAATAACATTGAGCACCCCGGCCACACGATAAACCGCACTTTCCCGATCCCAGGCTCTATCGGCAAGAGATGTACCCATAGCCACCATAAAAGTCACATAAGTTGTAGAAAGCGGAAGTTTAAGGCTGGTACCTATAGAGATCAACACACTGGCCACTACAAGGTTTACCGAAGCCCGTACCATATCGAAGGCCGGGGCATTTATACGCTTACTGCGAACGTGAGTAACGGGCTTATCGAATTTCGATTCAATTCCATGTTGAAGTCTTGCGGGCAGGAGTCCAAAAAACGCATTTCCAACCATCACCGA
Source organism: Salegentibacter haimaensis (assembly GCF_054121495.1). Classification (NCBI taxonomy): domain Bacteria; kingdom Pseudomonadati; phylum Bacteroidota; class Flavobacteriia; order Flavobacteriales; family Flavobacteriaceae; genus Salegentibacter; species Salegentibacter haimaensis. Next base: position 602,420 of record NZ_JBSYGH010000001.1, on the reverse strand, counting down.
ATACCTAACCAAACCTCTTGAGAGAAAATTAGGTTCAAAGCGCTCAGAGCCATCGCCCTGCCGGGCTAAATTCACGCCGGTTTCAACTACCGAGCGCGCTTTGGCCGAAAACCATAAGGTAATTACCATCACCCCTCCCGCGATTAAAAGCAGATAGGTAGGCGTGTTTACGGCTCCGGTTAAATCGCTCATAAGCAATTCTGAAGGCAATACTCCCGAGGCCAGGTAAGCTTCTCTCCAAATTTCGAAACTCTGCCAGGCGGCGATTGGCACCCCGATAAAATTCACCAAATCGTTTCCGGCAAAGGCAAGGGCCAGTGCAAAGGTTCCAATAACAATGATGACCCTAAGAATATTAAGCTTTAAAAAGCTCATAAGCGCCTGGGAAAGCAGGGTGAAAAAAACCAGGCCTATCCCGATAATCAATAATGAATTTTGATCGACAAAAACATCAAAACCTTCAGGTATAAAGGCCACATCTTTAAGTCCCTTCATCAAAATAAAATGAAGAATGGCGGTAAGGGAGAGCCCTCCAAAAATGGCCCCTACATATTTTATTTTTCTTTCAAACTGAAATGAAAAGACGAGACGGGAGAGGTATTGTACCACCGCACCTATAATAAACGCAATACCGACGGCCAGCAGAATTCCGAGGATAATTTCGGTCGCCTTGCTGGTATTAATATAGCCTGCTATGGCTCCTATCCCGTCGCCGGCATCATAGACCTTTATTGCCGCCATTGCTATGGCAGCACCCAATAATTCAAAAACTATAGAAACTGTAGTAGAGGTAGGCAAGCCAATAGAATTGAAGAAATCGAGTAAAATCACATCGGTGATCATCACCGCCATAAAAATGATCATGATCTCTTCGAAATAAAAATGCTGCGGAAGAAAAATCCCTTTTCGGGCTACTTCCATAAGTCCGCTTGAAAAAATGGCTCCAACCGCAACTCCAAGACTGGCCACGATTAAAATGGTGCGCATAGATACGGCTTTGGACCCAATAGCCGAATTAAGAAAGTTAATAGCATCGTTGCTTACTCCAACAACCAAATCGGTTATGGCGAGGGCAAATAGCGCCACTAACATTACGATATAAACGTCTTCCATATATAGCTAAAGTCTAATCTACAAATTTGCTGGTTTTAATTTTACAAATTAAATCTGAAAGGTTATTAAAACTTTAATAAATATTAGGTTTTGGGATAATATTAATTGGAGGAGCTATCAGGATTTGGTAAATTTAAAGAAATGAGTATTAACCAATTAAATATGTAATTATGTCTGTATTAAAAGTTGTAGAGATTATGGCCAACTCCAACCAGGGTTGGGAGGATGCTTCGAGAAAAGCAGTAAAACAAGCCGGAAAAACTATCAAGAATATCAGGTCGGTATATGTAAAAGACCAGGCCGCTGTGGTGAACAACGATGAAATTACCGAATATAGGGTAACTTTAAAAATCACCTTCGAGGTAAATTAGACCTCTTTTTTAAAAACGCTCCGAAACCGGGGCGTTTTTCTTTAAAATTGTATTCTGAAAATTTCAAATTTTACCTGTGCATACCAACCAACTTATACACGAAAGCAGCCCTTATCTTTTACAACACGCTCATAATCCCGTTAACTGGCAGGCCTGGAATGAAAAGAGCCTGCAAATAGCAAAAGAACAGAATAAACTAATCCTGGTGAGCGTAGGCTATTCGGCCTGTCACTGGTGCCACGTGATGGAACGTGAGAGTTTCGAAGACGAAGAAGTTGCAGGAATAATGAATGCCAATTTCATTAATATCAAAGTAGACCGGGAAGAACGACCCGATGTAGACCAGGTTTATATGCAGGCAGTACAGGTAATGACCGGAACCGGAGGCTGGCCAATGAATGTTATTTGCCTGCCCGACGGTCGCCCCGTTTGGGGCGGGACTTACCTGCAAAAATCCCACTGGATGCAGGTGCTTCAACAGGTGGCGCAGCTTTATGAAAAGAATCCCGGAAAAATGCTGGACTATGCCGGCCGTCTTAAAGAAGGCCTGGACAGTTTGGAGCTTATCAAAACTCCCAAGGAAGATTCTAGCTTTCAGAAGGAAGTTTTAAAAAATATAGTAGCTAAGCTGAAGAAAGATTTTGACCTGGAAAACGGAGGTTTTAAAGGCGCTCCTAAATTTATGATGCCCGGCGCTCTTTCATTTTTAATGCGTTATGGCTTTCAGGAAAACCAAAAGCAAATTTTAGATTTTGTAAATCTAAGCCTGGAAAAAATGGCCCGGGGCGGACTTTACGATGTCGTTGGTGGCGGATTCTCAAGATATTCGGTAGATAAATTCTGGCACGTGCCGCATTTCGAAAAGATGTTATATGACAATGCACAATTGATACGTCTTTATGCCCAGGCCTGGAAATTAAATCAAAATCCACTTTATAAAAAAGTGGTTTATCAAAGCCTGGAATTTATTGAGGAAGAATTGAGCGAAGCTTCAGGCGGATTTTATTCGGCATTAGACGCCGATAGCCCGGATGAAAATAATAAGGAGGAAGAAGGGGCATATTACACCTGGTCAAAGGCCGAATTGGAGGAACTGCTCGGGGATGATTTTAAAATTTTTGCCGATTATTTTAATATCAATTCATTCGGAAAATGGGAAGAGAAATATGTATTCATTCAAACCCAGGCTGAAGAAAAAATAGCTAAAAATCACGGTCTAAGCCTGGAGGAGCTTCAGAAGAAAATAACAGATAACCTGCAGCTTCTAAAGAAAGAAAGAGCCAAAAGGCAAAAGCCGGGGCTGGATGATAAAAGTCTTTGCAGCTGGAATGCTTTAATGCTTACGGGTTTAATTGAAGCTTATAAGGCTTTCAATGAAATTCAATTTTTGGAAAGAGCGCGAAGCAGTGCTGAATTTGTCAAAAATCAATTCCTGAAAAACGATTATAGCCTTTGGCATTCATATAAGGCCGGAAAATCGAGCATCGACGGATTTCTGGAAGACTATGCATTTTGCATTGAAGCCTTTTTGGAAATGTATGAAGTAACTTTCCAGCCTGAATATTTAGAACTGGCCCAAAAGCTTACCATAAAAAGTATCGAAGACTTTTCTGATGATCAAACCGGGCTATTTTGGTTTACTTCAAGACAACAAGCTGCTTTGATCAATAAAAGCAGGGAGCTTACAGATAATGTAATTCCCGCCTCAAATTCGGTGATGGCTCATAACCTATTTAAACTGGGCAAACACCTGGACAGGAGCGAGTATTCAGAAAGAGCTGAAAAAATGTTGAAAACGGTGCAGGACCAATTTGAAACCTATCCCAGAGGTTATTATAACTGGCTGGATCTTATGCTAAATTTCACCAACCCCTTTTATGAAATTGCCATTTTGGGACCCAATGCTTTGGTTTTGGGGCAACAATTTCAGAAGAAATATTTGCCAAATACTCTCTTTGCCGGAAGTACAGAGTCAAGCAAATTACCTTTATTAAATTACAGATTTGAAGAAAACACCGATCTAATCTATGTATGTGAAAAGGGAAGCTGCCAGTTACCAAATTCTACTGTAGAAGATTCGATCGATAAAATTAAACAGTTTTAACAAAAATTAAACAGCAAATATTTACAAATTTTTGAATTATATCTTCTCTTTGTAAAAAAATCAACTATGGAAGTTTTTAACGACTGGCAGGATATAGGCCAGGAATATGCTGAAAAATTTATAGATTTTCTACCCACTTTGGTCGGTTCTATCGCCCTACTCATCATTGGGTGGATCGTAATTAAATTTATTCTAAAATATCTCAATAAATTTTTCAACAAGAAAAATTATGATAAAACCCTCGAGAATTTCAGCACCACTTTGGTGGAATATGGTCTCAAAACTTTATTGCTAGTACTGGTTATAAGTCAGCTTGGAGTTGAAACCACCTCGCTTATTGCGGTACTGGGTGCTGCAGGTTTGGCTATTGGTCTTGCTTTGCAGGGTTCGTTGGCGAATTTTGCAGGTGGGGTGCTTATCCTGGTCTTAAAACCTTTTAAGGTTGGTGATTGGATCGAGGCCCAGGGCGTTTCTGGTAGTGTAAAAGAAACTTCGCTTTTTTACACCAAACTCACCACCTTTGGAAACCAGCAGGCCATTATTCCAAACGGGCAACTCACCAATAACAATGTGATTAATTATACCGTTGAAGGAAAACGCCGTGATGCCATTACAATTGGAATTTCGTATGAAAGTGATATTAAACTTGCCAAAGATATCCTGGTTAAACTTATGAAGGAGCAGGAAGGCATTCACCAGGATCCCGAACCAATGGTGGTGGTTACAGAGCTTGCCGATAGCTCTGTAAACCTTTCAGTGCGTTTTTGGGCCAGTAATGAAGATTTCTGGGGTTGCCATTGGTATACCATAGAAGAAGGCAAGAGAAGGCTTGAAGATGCCGGAATTAGCATTCCGTTCCCACAACGGGATGTACATTTCTTCGATCATTCAAAAAATGGAGATCAGCAGGAAAAAACCGAAGCTGAAAATCAGCTCAACCAGAAATAAAATCCTTTAAATAAAAAGGCTCAAAATAAGCGACATCTTCGGTGTCGCTTTTTTGGTATTTGGCATAGGCCAGAGCCCCCATTTCTTTGGCTGAAGGCAGTTTATTCTCAATAAAACGGGCATTGGAGTGCGTACAAATCGCCTTGAATTTCTCCACTCCGCTTCCGCAGAAGTAAACTTTTTCATTTTCGAGATATTCAGAAAAGCTATTCTCATTAAGAATTTCGGCACGGGTTTTTCGCACTTCATTGCCTTCAGCATCAAAAACTGACGAATAGACCTCCATTCTTCTGGCATCGAGCATAGGGACCACCAATCCATCCTTTATTTCCACCGAAGCCGCCAAAGAAGCCAGGGTTGGCACTGAAATCAAAGGGATACCCAGCGAAAAACACAAACCCTTTGCCGCAGAAACTCCAATGCGTAGCCCGGTGTAAGACCCGGGGCCTTTACTTATAGCCACGGCATCAAGCTCATCTAATTCAAGGCCACTTTCAGATAAAACTTCTTTTATAAAGAGGTGTAATTTTTCGGCATGAGAATATCCCGCAGAATTATCTTCTTTTAAAGAAAGTAATTCGGTATCGCGAAAAAGTGCCACCGAGCAATTAGTAGTAGCGGTTTCCAAACAAAGAATTATAGCCAAAATCTCTATTTTTTATACAAGCCGGGGGCTAAAATAGCCCCCGGTTAATTAATGCGTCAAAATTAAAGATTTTATTTTGAAGATTCGGTCTTTAAAGGTTCTACCTTATCGCCAGATTTCAACACCTTGGTTACGGTGTTGTAGGGCCCGGTGATTACTTCTTCCCCAACTTCGAGGCCTTCGGTAATTTCGATATGGCTATCGTCCTGAATTCCGGTTGAAACTACCTTAAATTTAGCCTCATCGTTATTTTTTATAAAAACGCCTTCAAACTTTTTATCAGATTTTGCATTGCTTTGAGTACCTGTGGTATCGTTCTTTATCACAATAGCACTAATTGGAACGCCAATTACCTGTTGGCGACTATCGGTAATAATATCTACCGTTGCGGTCATCCCTGGGCGAAATGGCGAATAATTTTCGGGTCGGCCTTCCAGCAAATCTTTATAGGACTCTTCGAGAATTCTAACTTTCACCTTGAAATTTGTAACCTGGTCTGAGGTTAACTGGGCATCGGCCGAATTGGAAATCTCTGTTACCAGCCCTTTGAATTGTTTCTTCAGGTAGGCGTCAACTTCAACCCTGGTGGAATCGCCAACTTTCACCTTTACAATATCATTTTCGTTTACATCTACCTCTACCTCCATATTTTTAAGGTTGGAAACCCTCATAATTTCGGTTCCGGCCATTTGCTGGGTTCCTACCACTCTTTCTCCCAGCTCGGCATCCAGTTTTGAAATGGTTCCGCTCATTGGGGCGTAAATAGTAGTACGCGCCAAATTATCACGGGCTTCGGTCACGGTTGCGGCGGTGCTTTGCATACTAAAATATGCCGATTCCTTATTAGCCTGCGCCACTTCGTAGGCTGAAACGATACGATCCCATTCGGCTTTGGAGATTACCCCCTTTTCGAAAAGACTTTTGTTACGCTCGTAATCGGCCTGGGCTTGTTTCAAGTTAGCTTCAGTTTGCGATAAATTCGCTCTCATATTCTGAAGGCTGGCCTCAACCCTTCTAAGGTTAGACTGATAAAGATCTGGGTTAACCCGCACCAGTAAGTCCCCTTTTTCAACCGCCTGGCCTTCTCTTACGGGTAGCTCTATAATTTCTCCTGAAACTTCTGAAGAAAGTTTAACCTCGGTCTCCGGCTGAATTTTTCCGGTAGCAGAAACGGTTTCAATAATATCTATAGGCTCGATTTTAGTGATCTCGACCTCTTTAAAATTTCCGGATTTTCCAAACCAACCGGCTTTTTTACCCACTATCATTAAAACCAATACGGCAAGGGTAACTCCAATAATGATATAAATTGTCTTTTTCTTCATTTTTTAAAATTTAAGCTCAGAAACCGGAACCCCAAAATAGAGTTCAATCACTTTTATCTTGAAAATATAATCGTATTTAGCACGCATTACTTCGCGTTGTGCATTTTCATACCTCAATTTTGCCTGGCTGTAATCGAAGGCGTTAATCAATCCCACATCGAAACGCTCGGTGGCATATTCGAAGGCCAGGTCCTGGGCATTGGCAGCAACTACTGCCGCTTCGTAAGCTTCAAAAGAACCACGGGCATCGGTATAGGCCTGATAGACATTGGCTTCAAGATCGAGTTCGGCCTGTTCCAGGTCGTACTCGGCTCTAAGAGCATTCACCTCACTGCGACGCACCTGGTTGCGGGTGGCCAAACCATTAAAAATAGGAATGCTTAACTGCACGCCATAGGTGATACCGTCATTTCTCCATAATTGCTCAAAGAAAGGAAGCGGTGCCCCAATGGTACTTATGGTATTAGGCGTAACCACAGCCTGCCCGGTGGCCTCTACCACACCTATCTGTCGCGTAGGATCATCGGGGTCTATAGTAAACCCGGTAATTTGACCTCTTCCAGATTCACGGGTGTTGTAGTTGAAGAAGGCTCCAAGGCTGGGATAATAGGCTCCTCTGGCCAGTTCCACATCCTTTTCGGCCAATTCAAGGTTGGTTTCGGCGATTTGTATATCAGATCGTTCTTCTTTAGCGCGGTCTATAATTTCATAAACCGTATTTTCCATCACTTCATTTCCGAAGATATCGTAATCGCGCTCTACGATATCGAAATTCTCATAGTCTTTGATAAGCAGGGTTTGAGCAAGACTTATCAGCGAAATTTTTATCTGGTTTTCGGCGAGGATGATTCGTTGTTTCTCATCGGCATCGGTAGCTCTAATATCCAGCAGGTCACCGCGGGGAAGCGAACCGGCATCAACCAATTCCCTGGTTCTCTCGAGTTGCTCGGCGGTGAGCTCATTTTGAGATTTTAGAATTTCAAGGTTTTGCTTATTGAATAATACCTGTAAATAAGAATCGGCAACAAAAAGCGTAATATCATCTTTCATCTGGTCTAACCTGTACTGGCTGGCGAGTTCAGATAATTTTGCGCGTTGTAACTGTTTGATGTTTTGTAAGCCGTCAAAAAGATTGAGACTGGCAGTAACTCCCGCAGAAAAGTTTCGGGTGGTCTGATTTTCAAGAATTCCCGTGGTAATATTCTGGGTAAGACCAGTGTTCCAGGCATTGGTAGCTGAAGCATTAACCCGAGGCAGCAAATTACCAATTGCATCCCGCCTTTCAAGTTCGGCAAACTCCTGGTTAAGTTCAGATTGTTTAATTGAAATATTATTTTCCAGGGCGTGCTGCACGCATTCCTGAAGTGTCCACTTCTTATCCTGGGCAGTTACAATATGCCCCAGGAACAGCAAAAGGATTAAAAAACTCGTCTTGTGCATATACTCTTTTGTAAAGGATAAGTATAGGTTTATACCGAACTGTTACAATAATTTTAAAATTTTTGAAACAGCTTAGAATATCGACCACTACGAAGCAGTCAAATCTTCGGTCTAAACAGATGCGCATTAGACGAACGGAATAAAATTATGTTACAGAATTTTAAGATGAAGAAAGCAGTAGTTCAGGCTCTCGTGAATTTTTGAAGGATACCCCAATTATAGAGCAAAAGTGTAAGCCTCTAATCTTCTTTGGCTTTTTTTCGGGCGCGATAAATGAAGTAACCAATACCGCCAACCATTAAATAAGGGAAAATCATAAGATAAACGATACCATCATTGATTCCCTTTGCAGCACTTTGATCGGTATCAGACTCCAGGACTGCTCTACACATAGAGCATTGCGCCTCGGCCAGTTGCGGGAGAAGCAGCAAGAAAAGTAGGAAGAATAATATCCTGAATTTCATAGTTTTAAATCGGTTTTCAAAAATACAAAATCTGGCCAGATTTCAGAAGTTAATAATAAGGCCACATAAGAACATACACCAGCACGCCTGTGATGGCCACGTATAACCAAATGGGAAAGGTCCACCGTGCTACTTTAGCGTGCTTTTCATATTCCCCTCTAAGGCCTCTGTACATCGTAAATAATACCAGGGGCACAATGATGGCAGAAAGCACAATATGAGTTATTAAAATAAAGAAATACAGGTAGCGCAGCACCCCATCTCCACCATAAGGCACCGGATCATTGCTTATTTTTGAAATCACATAACTCACCAGAAATATCACGCTAAAGAAAAAAGCAGTGATCATCACATTGCGATGCAGTTTGTACTGCTCTATACTCATAAAAAAATAACCGATCATAAGCAGAAGAGCGGTGCCGCCATTCAGCACAGCATGGAAGAAAGGAAATGTGCCGGCCTGCGCCCCAAACATATTATAACGTTCGGGAAGGTACATTAGAATTAAAACAATAACAGGCACCAGGATAGATAAGGCCACAATAACGGGCACAGCTATCTTTTCAGATTTTGTGAAATATCTTTTCAAAGCAGGCTTTTTATATCTTCAATTAAAATATCTATTTGAGGGCTTTCTTCCCCCTCCGCGACCGATTTACTGCGCTCTACGAATCCGCGGTAGCCGATAATCGGGTTTCCAAATTCATCTTTTCGGGATCTCATATAGCCTTCTTTATCTACCAGCGCAAACATTCCCGAATGTGCAAAGCCTCCTGGAACTTCGGCATCTTCACCTGCATAAATGTAGAAGCCATTATTGGCGAGATCGTAAATCTTTTCACGATCACCGGTTAATAGATGCCAGTTGGGATGGCTAATCCCATAATTTTCAGCATAACTTTTCAATACTTCTGAAGTATCGTGCGTGGGGTCTATGGTAAAAGAAGCAATTCCGAACTCACTATTTCCCTTAAACTCTTCCTGAACCTCTACAAGGTTTTGGTTCATAATGGGACAAATGGTAGGACAGGTGGTAAAGAAAAATTCCACCACATATACCTTTCCCAAATAATCTTCATTAGAAATAGTATCTCCTTCCTGGTTTACAAATTCAAATGCAGGAGCTTTTTTGCGCTCTCCGTTCACCTCGAGGTAAACCACCTCGGCAGAGTCATCAGAATTTTCATTTTTGTTGTTTAGCCTACTATTTTCAACGATCTTATCGCTACCAATGCGTTCAAAAATTTTTGGTAATACAATAATTCCAAAAATGAAAATAATAATGGAAAGCCCTATATAGGAATATTTCTTCTTCATAATTTAATTTTTTCTATCGGCCGAATTTTTCTTCAGCGCCAGGCGGTATTCGGCGAGAACTACCTTTACATCATCGTTCATTTTATTGCTAAGATCGGCCACAGAACGGGAATCATAGCCGTACACCTTGCCATAATCTTCATCGTCATCTCTCCCTCTAAGTTTAAGTTCTTTGTCTACGATAAAAACATAAGGCGAATACAAATTCTCATCGAGTCGATGCGGAGTTTTTAATCCTGAAAAAATCTCTCCGATTTCTTCTTCTGAAGCATAGACGAAATTCCAATATTCGGTACCAGCTACATTTTTAAACTCTTCTGCAAAGGCTTCAGCTTCTGCCTCCATACCCTCGGGCAGCAAAATGATAAATTGAAAATCATTGAATTCGTAATATTTCTCAAGGATCTTTTTGTCGAGGTTAAAGGTGTTCCCCTTGATTTGCTGAAGATCCCTTCCGAAGAAAGCCACAATACTTATTTTATCTGAAAAACTAAGACTATCTGCAATCGGCGCGATATCCTGCACATTTTCGCTAAGAACCGGAAGCCGTGCAAAATTGTTTTCACCCGATGCAAAGAAGAGATATGCCAGAATAGGCAGGATAAAGAGCACTGCCAGTACAAAAAACTTCTTCATAGATGGGTGTTTACAAACGGCTACAAAAATAAAAAGACGGTTTCACAAAACCGTCTTTTCTTAATTTTTTAACTCTTTTGATTAGAAGTCCCAGGAAACGTGATTATGTTTAAAAACTTCATAAACATAATCTCCTTCTGTAAGCAAAATAAAAATAAGGTAACTTATAAGGAAAACTGCCGTCCAAACGATGGCTCTTCTTAAACCTTTAGTTTCCCCTTCCAGGTGCATAAATGCCCAGGCGATATAATAAGCCTTAATGATGGTAAGAATGATAAATATCCAGTTAAGGATACTCATACTTAGAAAATCGGTATGAACCAGGAATCCCGGCTTATAAATACCAAGTACAACTTCTACAAGGGTTAGTACCGAAAGTATACCAAAAACAACCCAAATTCTTTTGGTGTTAGATTCGTGGTGATGTGCTGTATCGTGTGCCATTTTTTAAAATTCTAAGATTAAACCAGGTAAAAGAAGGTAAATACAAATACCCACACAAGGTCTACAAAGTGCCAGTATAATCCAACCTTTTCCACCATCTCATAATTCTTTCTACGCTCGTAGGTGCCAATGATCACATTAAAGAAAATCACGATATTAATGATCACACCAGACAATACGTGGAAACCGTGAAAACCGGTAATAAAGAAGAAGAAATCACCAAATAGCGGAACGCCATATTCGTTTTGACGAAGATTAGCTCCCTCTACTACGCCTACGGCTTCAGCATCTAATTTGGCTAAGGATTCTTCACGGCTAAGTACCGTTTTTTCTCCCTCTTCGGTTAATTTTTGAGTTCTAATAAGCAGATTTTCATTGGCTGCAAATCCTGCTTTAATCTCTTCGATGGAATAACTTGCCAAAGGTGCCGCATCGCTTTCAAACCAAACACCGGTATTAGCTGTATGTGCCACTCTATCTCCCACCTGCGGGATAGCGATATCAGACAAAGCTACTCGCTTCCCGTCATTATCTACAAACTGAAGAACATTACCTCCTTTTGTAGTTACCGCTCCATATTCACCATTGATGAAGTTTTTCCATTCCCAAGCCTGTGACCCAAGGAATACCAAACCACCAATAATGGTAAGGAACATATAAAAAGTTACTTTTCCTTTTTTCAGCTGGTGACCAGCATCTACCGCCAGTACCATAGTTACAGAAGAAAATATAAGGATAAAGGTCATCAACGCCACATAATACATCGGTGCATCTACCCCGTGTAAAAATGGAAAGTGATTAAATACCTCATCGGCTATAGGCCAGGAATCGATAAATTTAAACCTTGAAAAACCGTAAGCTGCCAGAAAGCCTGAGAAGGTAAGTGCATCGGAAACAATGAAAAACCACATCATCATTTTCCCGTAGCTGGCTTTTAAAGGCTCATTGCCACCACCCCAGGTTTTACCTTCGGTGCCTGTTCTTACAACAGTAGCGTCCATAGAAGATTAGTTGTTTAATTTAAGTATGGCGCAAAAATACGCTTTTTTATTATCTAAAGAAATATAAAAACAAAATCAGGTAAACCCACAGGATATCAACAAAATGCCAAAATGTGCCAGCTAACTCTATACCAAGCATTTGACCTTTTTTGTAGGCTTGTTTAAAATGTTTATAAATTACCACCAGCAGGGCTATGATCCCGGCCAGTAAATGCACGATATGCACCATTACCAGAACATAAATAAAGGAGGTGGTAATACTGCTTTCGCTTCCGGTGAAGTAGTACCCACTTGCAAGAAATTCAGAAAATCCCTGAAACTGGAAAAAGATAAACAGAATGGCCAGAATTAAAGTTCCCAGCAACAAGGCTGTTCCATTCTTTCTGTTTCCGGAACGAATATTCTTCTTTGCAAAGATAAAGGTCACACTGCTGGCTACTATCACCAGGGTGCTCCAGTAAAACGCCTGCGGAATTGAGTAATCGCTTAGCCAGTCTGGCCTGCTTTTACTCACCACATAAGCACTGGTAAGCCCCGCAAAGGTCATCACCATACTTATAATTCCAAACCAAAGCATCATTTTTTTTGCCCTGGCAAGCTTTTCCTTTTCAGCAGTATCTATCACAGCCATTGTCTTATTAATTTATCAAAAACATATACTAATTGAAGCAAGGTGATATAACTCACGCTTGCAAACATCAATTTCTTTGCGGCTTTTGCACTTCTTTCCCGGTAGAGTTTAAAGGCATACCAAAGCAGTCCTATTCCCAGCATTAAAATGATTGAGGCCGCTATAGGGCTAAGGAAAAGTTTCCCGGTTACTCCAAATGCAGGAATTAATGAAACCAGCACCGTCCAGACACTATACAAAATTACCTGTATGGCCGTGCCTTTATCTCTTTTTCCTGTTGGCAGCATGAAAAATCCGCCTTTTTTATAATCGTCGAAAAGCCACCAGCCAATAGCCCAAAAATGCGGAAACTGCCAGAAAAACTGAATCATAAACAAAGTTCCGGGTTCTATGCTAAATTCTCCCGTTGCAGCTACCCATCCCAACATAAACGGAATTGCCCCGGGAAAAGCTCCCACAAAAACCGACAATGGGGTTTTGGTCTTTAAAGGAGTATATACACTTACATATAAAAATATACTAATCGCCCCAAACATCGCAGTTCTGGGATTAATTATATATAGCACAATGAGCCCCAAAATGGTAAAACCCGTAGCAATAATAAAAGCAGTAGAAACCGACATTCTGCCTGCGGGTACCGGCCTGTTTTTGGTGCGGTCCATCAAGGCATCCAGGTCTTTCTCTATGATTTGGTTATAGGCATTCGAAGCTCCCACCATAAAATACCCGCCAATCGCAAGCAAAAATACAGTTACAAAATCTATAGAAGGAGCCCCCAGAAAATAGCCGGCAACCGAAGAAAACACCACGCTAACCGCGAGCCGCATTTTGGTAATTTCTTTAAAATCTGAAAGGCTTAAAACTGAAGAAGTATGTACGCCGGTACTGCTCAAAAAACGAAGTTTAAAATTGGCGCAAAGATACTCCTTAATTAGGTTTTAGCAAGGAGTGAAAACTGTTAATTTTCAGAAGTTTCCAATGGTTAATAATCGAAGTACCAGTTAAAAATGTCGGTGCGCAGGCCAATATTCACCCAAATGGTAGAGTTATCGAAATGTTGCGGAGTCTTAACTTCAGTTGAAAAATCCCGAAAAATAAAGCTCCCAAAGAGTTTAAGATTGGTAGCCGGATTCACAATATAACCGGCCTGAAATTCTCCAAAAATCGAGATTGCGGTATTGCCCTGTCCTATTTTCACCCCGGTTTCCATATCGGCCGGTCGCTCCCGCTCACTTCTGTAAATATCGCCTCCATAGGCAAAATTATCTACGCCATTATTAAAGTCGAAGCCGCGTTCACCAAATAAAAATTTAGCAGTTCCATACCATCGCTCATATCGATACCGGGCTACTCCTATAATTTCCCTGAAGTTAGCACCCCACTGGTGTGCCATTCCCTGGTTATGATGCCCGTAATTCAGCACCCTGGTATTATGCGAATAGGTAAAGGGACGGACCTGATTGTATTCGGCCTGAAGGTATAAATCGGGTATTCCAAAGGCATCAAAATATTTCACACCTAACTGGTAACCGAGTTTATTCTTCCAGCTTTGTTCTCCTCCGAAAACATCGGAAGTTGAAAATTCATCGATAATCCACTGCCCATAGGCGTATAAGCGGTCGCTGAATTTATATTTGGCTGCCAAACCCATAAGGGCATTTCCTCCCCGGGCCCCGGTTGAAAATTCTATAGCCCTGTAAAAAATTACCGGGTTCAGGTAATTTAAATCAAAACCCCGCTGATTATCATTTTCCCAAACCACCGATTCAAAAAAGCCCAAATTCAATCTTTTGGTCACATTATAGCTTAAATAATGATTCGCCATATATTTGGTGCGAAAGGAACCGCTCTCGGTAACCTCGGGCCTTACATCTCTTAGAGACATCCAGGTGTTGGTATATTTAATTTTCCAGAAAGTGGTATTGAGTTGAAAAAATGGATATGGAGAAGCATTGTCACTCATCAAGAGGGAGCGATAGCCTTCGCCAATAAAATTCTTTCCGTGCCCAAACTGAAGGTTGAAAAATTTGCCCGGGGAATAGGATAAGTAACCCTCGGCCACCGGGTAATCGTAGCCACCGTCCATAAAGGGTTTTGCGATACCACGGCCGGGAATGATAGCCGGATCTCCGCCATCGGGTCTTATCGATTCAGCATACCGGTTGTAATATTCTGCAAATCGACCCTGATTTTCATAGATTACGCTGTAAAAACTCAAATTTTTTCCCAAACCTCCCTGGAAGATTCCCATACGGGTATTATTATAGGTGAAATCGTATTGAGTTTGTTCGAAATCTTTCCCCAACTGAAGATCCAGCCCAAAGTCGATCGCAAACCAGTAATCATCTGTTTGATATTGAATTAGATGCTCATTCCATAGTTTTCGTGAAAGCCAGCTTTGTGCAGGTCGCAGCATTTTATCTTCTTCGGCCTCAAAATCGTAATAAGGTGCAACCTCTTCAAATCTTAGAGGTTTTACCGCCGCGTGGGTATTGGTTCCAACCCGGTTATAGGCCGCATCGAATCTACTGTAAAACTCGTGTGAAAACGGAATATTCAAACTGCTGTTAAAGCGAGGTCTTGTAAATTCTAAAGATTTTATTTCTTCATATTCTTCAGTAACAGGTTTGGCAGTTTCAGGTTCCTGAGGCGCAAAAACCAGCTCATTGGTTTCAGCGGTAATTTCACCCGGCATGATACTTAACGGAATTTGCAAGGGCATTCTGAACTGCATAGTAGCAGGCCGGGAATTGTAATAGCCGGGTTCAATTTGAGGTAAAGCTTCAAAGACCCTGGTGATCTCTTCTTTTAATTCGGAATAGGCAGCATCGGCATACAAAAGGATAAACTCCCCCTGTTTGTTCACTTCAAAGATCACATTAACCCGCCCTGAATAATCTTCATCTTTCACCACCTGTGGCAGTTCAAAATTATCAAGGATAAACCGGCTTAAATTTCTTCGGAAACATTCCGGTTGGTTTTCAAATACCACAGAAGCACAGTCAGGGAATTTCGGGTAAATCTCAATGCCCATAGAAGTTTGGGCACACATAACCCCACTTATAAAAAGAGTGGCAAGAAGCAAAAAATACTTC
The DNA here is from genome assembly GCF_054121495.1 of Salegentibacter haimaensis. Classification (NCBI taxonomy): domain Bacteria; kingdom Pseudomonadati; phylum Bacteroidota; class Flavobacteriia; order Flavobacteriales; family Flavobacteriaceae; genus Salegentibacter; species Salegentibacter haimaensis. Next base: position 586,885 of record NZ_JBSYGH010000001.1, on the reverse strand, counting down.
ATATTTACGGGAGGTCGGTTGGTTTGAACATCGAAATATACACTTTTTACTCGATAATCGAGAGGCAACTAAATCTTTATGGCCAGCAGCAACCCGTAATGCAGGGTTTTCCGAAGAAATAATTCGCTTATCCTGGAAATTATGACAGACATAAACTTTCACAATCGCTCAGGTCTAAAAACAAAAAATCCCGACTTAAAAGCCGGGATTTATATATTAAGATTAGGAATTTTTTAGTCCTGAACCTGGAAAACGATCGGTAAAGAATACATTACCCCAACAGCTTTACCACGCTGCTTACCGGGCTGCATCTTAGGTAATTTTTGAATTACCCTTGCCGCTTCTCTCTCAAGTCTTGGGTGTGGAGCTCTGGATTGCACCTGAGCGATATTTCCTTTTTCATCGATCTTAAACTGAACGATTACTCTGTTTACACCAGATAGTCCAAGTTCGGCTCCAAGATCGGTATTAAACTCCTTGTTCACGAAGTTCTTGATCTTTTCACTCATACACTGCTTACGCTCCTCGTTGTTACGCAAACCTTCACAACCGGGGAATACCGGTACGTTTTCAATAACCGCAAAAGGAACATCGGCTACTTCTTCTTCTTCAGGTGCCTCTACTACTTCTTCAACCTCAACGATTTCATCAAGATTGGTTTCTGTAGATTCAATTTCATCTTCTTCTACCTCTTCTTCATCTTCAACAACCTCAATAATTTCTGGGGCTGGTGGTGGTGGCGGTGGTGGCGGAGGAGTATTCTGCATTTCGGTGATCGGGATTTCTTCATCATCAAGATCATCGAGATTTAACTGCCCGGTATCAATGGCTTCCTTGTCATAGGTTTTCCATTCTATTGCCTGCCAGGTAATAAAAAGCACCAGGATAAGACCTAATTGAAGAAACAAAACGCTTCTTCTTGATAAGTCTGCCTTAGGATTTTTCTTTGGTTCCATAATGGGTTATTGAATTAATAAGGGTTGCTAAAATATTAATTTTTTCTAAATATCTAAACTTATCCTGTTTTTTAACCTTTCAAGGTTCTTTCTGAATACCAGAAATAAAATCGCGGCAAGTAAGACACCAGATGAATTTGCAAGTGCATCTAACCAATCGGGTTCTCTGAAATCGGTCAACACACCTTGTAATACCTCAATTAATATACCAAAAAGGCTACAATAAATAGCAACCTTTAACAAATTTGCTCTAAAATTTTTGAAGTTGTCTTTAAAAATAAAATAAAGCATCCAGAGTACAGCCATCCCAAAATAGGCTCCTGCATGCAACATCTTATCGGTAGGATTAAACGAGCCTACGCTTATTTTACCCAATCTAACCAAAGACAGAACCGTAATGGCAAGAGTATAAAGCGAGGCAAGAAAAAGGCTAAACTTAACTACCAATTATCTCCTCATATTCTTTGGCAGAAAGCAAATCATCGGCCTGAGAAGCATCGCTCATTTTCACCTTGATCATCCACCCGTCTCCATAGGGATCTGAATTTACCTTCTCTGGCTCATCTTCCAGATTTTCATTGAACTCAATAATTTCCCCGGCTACCGGCAAATAAAGATCAGAAACAGTTTTTACGGCTTCTACTGTTCCAAATACCTCTTCTTTATCTAAGGTTTCGTCTACTGTTTCTACCTCAACGTATACGATATCACCCAGTTCTCCCTGAGCAAAATCGGTAATCCCGATGGTGGCTACATCACCTTCAATCTTCACCCATTCGTGATCTTTGGTGTACTTTAAATCTTGTGGAATGTTCATTTAGTTAGCGTTTTGATTAGCGCAAAGTTAATTTTTTAAAGCAATTGTTCAAATTGGTTATTATTAATTTCCGAAATTATATCTCAGGGTTATCCCAGAGCGTATAGTGGTTTGCGGAAAAGCCGTAGAAACGGCATATTCAGAAAAAGTATGATCGTAATAAATAAGCGCGGTTAAGTTGCGGGATAGAGCATAATCGGCGGTGAAATTAATGCCCCAAATATCCTGTCCTGCAATTACCTGGCTGCTTTCTAAATCTAAATACCGAATTATGGTGTTATTTCTTCTGAAGGAAACATCGGCCTTAAAATTCAAATCACTACTCAACATTCTATTACGGCCGGCTATTTTTGTTGAAATTTTCAATTCCTTTATTCTGTAACCCAACCCAAGAATATATTCATTTCCCGAAGTCTCGGTAAGTAAATTATTGTCGAAACTCAAAGCCAGCGCCCGGTCTTTTCGCAATTCGGCAAGTACCTGTATCGCGTTGGTAGTTTCCATATCTATGCGAACAAGCGGACTAAACATCTCGGTTAGCACAATATTCGAATAAAGCAAAGGATTTTTAAAATCCCCGGCCTGGTTTACCTCAAAAGGCGCCTCGGGATCATAGTCTAAGTTCGTTTGAAATTGGTTCAGGGTGTAGTTGGACTGATACCCGTGATTGAGTGAAAATCTTCTGAAATTACGCTTGAAGAATTCCATCTTCATAAATCCGGTATATTTCACATTCCAGTTGGGCAATGGTGTATCTCTAAAGGCGCCCAGTTTCACATTTCCGGGATCGGTTCCCGAATAAGCTGCAATAAATGCCGGAAGCAAGACCGCCTGATTGGTTTTCCCTATCCCAACGGGATAACCGTCTTCAGCCGTGTTATTGGGGTCCAGGCCACGTTCAGCAGCTACCCGTCTGGCCACCTCAAGCCTGTTTTGCCTAAAGGTTTCAAATGTTTCTGAAGAGGTGATATTGGTTTGATTAAAAGCCGTTTTAATTAGTATGGTCGAGATATTGAAATTTCCGTAGGTATAGGGAGTAAGGGAAATATACTCCAGGCTTACCGGGTCTATCCTGTAATTCTCATTAAAGGTTTCAGCATAACTTCTGGTGGCACTTAAATCTATGGTGAGATCTGGAATCACATCCAGCGAAGACTGGATATTCAACTGCTTATTGGCCACCGTTGAGTACTGCTGATTAAAATTCTGAAACAGCGTTAACCAACCTCTTCGGGCTGCCTGGTGCCGCACATCGTCCTGCAGGCCAAAGGTAAAAGCTGTTGTAGGTCTAAAAGTTCCCATAAACCCAACACTCGCGGTATACCCGGGTAGGAAGGTCCCACGACTATCCCTGTAATTAACTTGAATTCTCTTGATCATCGTGGCAATACTTACCAGGGTGTTGAAGCCCGGGCTGGTGGCCTGTTGTCTTTCCTGTTCTTCGCGGGGAGCATTTCCAGAGGCTTCCAGAGTGGGAACTCCCGCGCTTCGCTCTTTTATGGTTTGGTTAGATCTATTATCGCGTTTTACCAGCCCCACATAATTATAGAGCTTCTGCATATCAAGATTAGCATTTAGCTGATGCGTATTGGAATTCTGAACCGTATTCCCAATATCCGGAATTCCTTCTAATTGACTAAATACCTGGGAACCCCGTTGCCATTGAAAATCGCCATTATACGAATAGGTGGCGTTTATAAATGAGAACACCGGCAACTTATTCAAAGGAAGCTCATAATTTAACTGAAGCGATTGATAATGCAAATTAGGCCTGCCAATTTCAAAGAAATCATCCCAAAGCCCCACACTGTTATCGGCGAAACCTTCTTCATCTATATAATTTCGAATTATGCGGTTATTGGAAGCATTAAAACTGAAATTAAGCGATCGGGTTAGGTTGTAATTAAAGCCATATTGCCAATCGAACATATAATTTCGTTGATAAAGAGTTGGAATTCCAATATCATCATCCCGTAATTCAAGCGAGCGAAATTTTTGCTCGTTATATTGCCTGAAAATACTGGAACTCGCATTGATATTCGAGGGTAATAAATTGAAGTTTAAATCTTTTATTGGAGTGAAATAATCGCTGCTATCGAGTACCGCGATATTCTTAAACGGTTCAATAGTTTTAGGCTGAAAATTAAACTCATAGGTAGCTCCTACCCTAACATTCTGGTCCAGGGCCTCTTCGACTTCAAAATCGCGATGATCTACCTGGTTATAAGATCCTGAAAGAGTAATATTCTCCACATCATAAAACCTGGGGTCTCTCTCGGTTTCAGCTACGCGATCTTTACGCAAACCAATAACACTAATATTTTGCCGCTTGGTATAACTCTGAGATTGCTTTTTCACCCGATCTCTTTCTGAAGCATCCTGAATATCCCTCAGCCTGGTTTCGAGCTCCAAATCCAAAAATTCCTGATCGTATTTTGGAGTGATCAACTCCTCCCCCCTGCTGTAATTTACGGGTATTCGCAAGCCCCATTTTGAAGGTAGCAATTGACCCATATTGAGATTGGTCACCACATCATACTGCTGTAAATCTTCCTGACTTCTCAAATTAGGTCCCTGGTCCAGATTTCCAAAACCAACCGTACTTTGCCGCCCGGTGGCCGAGATGGTCGCGAAATCGGCGAAGTTGGTATCCATACTCAAAATGCTGGCGTAGCCTCCCTCATTGTTAAGTTCTGTAAGCCTTAATTCATTAAACCATACCTCTCCGCAAAGATCGGCAACCCCATTGGTAGGTGTACCGTTCTTAAGCCCCAGCATAAGCACCCTGATATTTCCAAAACTGGGGTTTCCTTTAATTCCCAGTCTTAACCTGCCCGGTTCATAAAGGTCTTCAGGATCGGCAGGCATAAGCTCTTCGGTAAAGAAATTAAGCTGAGTAGTATTAAGAGTAGGATCGCCTAAAACACTGGTTTTTAACCGTTGCAGTAATTCTAACGGAAGGTTTAACCGGTTTAAGGCAGGCCAGATATCATCTGGGCTTTGAGCCCCAAACTGGGTTACCTGCAAGGGCACTTCAATCTGGTAGAAGTTTTCGCTAAAATCCTGCCCCATTCTTATAAACGCGACCAATTGCCCGTCTTTAAGCGGAGTTTGATTCTGAAATGATTCGGCGTGTAAAAACATTTCCAGGTTTTTGTACTGCCTCATATCTATCTGGAAATTCTTGTAAACAGCCCGGGCATCCTGGGGCTGCAAATCGCAAACCCGCAAAGAAAGCGACTGCTCATTTTGGCGAATATTGGTATTATTCTCAAACAATTCTTCCCTTATTACTCCCGGAGGTAGCACATAAGGAATAGGCTGCCTGTTTTCGTTTTCTTCAATATTCACCGCAGCAACTTCAAAAAGGGTATTGCTGTTTGGAGGGGGTGCCGCATTTTGATCTCTTAGACTTTGATTATATCGCCGGTAATCTCCGCGAACCATTTCCATGGTACCAAATCGCAGCAGCGTAGGGTTTCTGAATTCAGATAAAAACATTCGCATAAACCGGATAGAACGAAAATCGGCAATACCTCCCTTACTGCCTGTTGGCTCATAAATTGGCACCTTAAACTGAACCCAACGCACGGGCAATTCCTGCCCGTTTCGCATAGTGGTATTCACTTCCTTTACATCGGTGATAAATCGGTTATTTTCAGTGCTCATCCCCGGGAAAAACGGAACTTCATACTCAAAATAACTGTCTATGGTATTCATCGTATTATCGCGGTTCACATCTTCGGCCGTGGGCAGAGTTGTATTTCCGCGATTGGTATTGCTAACTTCTGAAGGGGAATTCCCATCTATCCCGTTATAATTTCTGTAGCGGTTTATAATCCCACCGTCCCGGTTTAGGAAATACTCGTAATTATCGGCAGCGGGGTCATCAAGATTAGAAAATCCGGGGAATTTTAAGGCTTCCTCATCATCAGATAAACCATCATATCCCACATCCTGATTTAATCTTGCCTCCCCCTCACTATCGAAAGCATACACCAGAGACTGGTCGGCGGGAACCTTTCCGAAGGCGGTTTCTACGGTATTTTGATTTCCGCCATCACGGGGCAAACCATTCTCAAATTGCTTGCGACCATCTTTTAAAACATCTTCAGAAATATTTCCCAGGTTAAAAGTGATTTTTCCGCCCCTGTTGCCGTTTTGATTTTCCGGATAGATGTAAGGATCCATAACCCAAAACTGAATAAACTCCACGTTGCTTTGCTCAAAATTCGTGGTATTTATTCCGCGCATCATTCCCCCGAAATTTTCTTCAGGATTTGGCAGTTCGTTCCCTCCTGAAGCAGCCGGGTTGAAATTATAGGGCCCGCGTTCTTCTGGAAAATAAGCCACATCCATTGTATAAACCACCTGGGGCTGACCCACCACCACATCGGTATTGGGGAAAATCTCACTCATGGAAACCCTGCGGGTAGCGTAATTGGAGATATCATTATCTGTAATTCCTTCAGGACGGCTATTGCTGTAAAAAATGGGGTCTATGGTATACCAGGCCATTTTCGCCCTTTTATAACCCGATCTTATATCGCCATTGGGCAATTCTCCTCCAAAATCCAGCGGCACACTAGAGAGTTCCCAGGCCAGGGCGTTATTGATATCAAGAGAAGTTTGAGCAGCCTCAAAATCGTCTACATAGGTAGTGGTTTTTCCTTCAAAATCGTTGATATTGGGCGCCCCGGGAATTAGATAGGCAAATTCTCCCCGAACCGATAAGTTCGATTCTACATCGGTATCTATATTGGGAAGTTTATTTACCAAACGCGTGAAAAACGGCACCTGGGTGGAATAATTCAGATTAAAACCTGTGATTGAGTTGTTGATTGGCTCATAGCCATAATTTGCCTTTTGAGTAAGCGGGCGTTCTTTTAAATTTAAAAAAGTAGCCCCCACCAGGAAGTTTTCATTGAATTGGTGTTCTACGTGCAAACCTGTAAACCGCTTGGTTTGCTGACCAAACAGAGCGTTGTTTTCGGTATTTACCTGGATAGGGGTATTCGAAGCAAGCAAAGCTTCATCTAAAATCTGAACTCTTCCCAGTTCATAGTTCACCACATAATCTACTCCCTCCTGTAAAACTCTACCTCCGGCTGTAACCGTAACCGAACCCTGCGGCAAATTAAACCCGATAGGAATTCCTTCTACTTCGGCCGATTTATATCTACCCCTAAGCTGAAATTTATTCTTATCGGCCTCTTCCTGCTCAGCCTGAATCTTTGTGGTTTCATACAGGGCTTTGAAAACATATTTTCGCTGGTTTGCATTCCAGGTAGAGCGATCATCGTAATCTTCACCACCATTATTAGGGGTATTATCCAGCTTCTTAAAAAGATGACTTCCAAAGGGTTCTACCGTGGTGAAAATTATATTCCCGTTTTGAGGGTCTATGGTGATTCCAGGCACGTAATCGAAAAATCCGTCGCCTTCATTTATGGGGTCGTTATTGTTATTTAAGCGATCTAAATTCAAAACCCTTAGCAGCGGAGTTTCCTGAACATCTTCAGGCAAAGGCTCTTCCCCATCCCCGGCTGGCTTGATATAATTGAGAGGTTGAGGATCGGTATATAAAATGTTCATTCTGAAGTCTTCCCTCTCCAGCTGGTAGGCCCCGAGACTATAAATGTTTTTCATCATCAAATCCCAAACCGGCTCATTAACGTTCACCACCGTGCTTTTAAGCATTTTCACCACGAGGCTTTGGTTAGCACGAACATTTCCATTTTCACCGGTTTGCTGGGAACCATCTCCGGTGGCATTTACCCCATCGTTGGCAAATTCACCTACCTGGAAAACCTGCCCGTTTACGGTATACTGAAAGGCTACCCCAAGTACTTCATCATTGCTTAGCCGCTGATTTAAAGAAATATACCCTAACTGGGTATTTAAAGTATATTCATTTGGCTGAAGTTGTCGGGCATTCTCCAGCTTCACATAGTCGATTCCTTCAGAAACAGGCAGCCCGCTAAACCCGTTATCGGCAGTTGCGATATCCCGAATCGCCGGGGTTAAGACCGACTCGGCAGGGCCTCTAATTCCGAGGGGATTAAAATCGTTGTTGGCGTTATCGGGAAAGGAACCGGGAGGCTGATTAATAAAGCCTGCCGGCGGGTTATCTAAACCGATATTTTCAGGAAAATTGGTTTCTCCCAAATCCTGGATGGCTACAATATTACGGGTATCGGTTAAATTCTGGGTATTATTGGTTCGGTTGGTAACCCAAATCTGAACCCTTTGAATCTGAATATTGGAATTTATAAAAGGATAATCTTTAAGCGCATCGTCATATTGATCTCTGAAATAATGTGCCAGGAAAAAATGCCTGTCCTGATCGTAATCTAAAGCGAATCTTTCGAATTCTTCAATAGTGGCGCCTCCTTCAACATTTACGGTACGCCGCTCAGATTTTTGTTCAGAAAACACTCCGGTAACCCGCGTTTTTCCGAATTGCAATTCGGTTTTAAAACCAAATAAACTTTGGGCTCCCTGCATAAGCGCGTTGTTCATTGGCATATTTACGTTCCCCACTTCGATTTTTTGAATTATATCATCTTCATTGGGAGTGTATTCAAGCCGCAACTGATTCTGAAAATCGAAAGTAGACTCGGTATCGTAATTGGCGTTAATTTGCAGGCGTTCTCCTATTTGACCCACCAGGCTAAGGCTAATACGCTGATCGAAATCGAAGGTAAGATTTCGCCGGTTTCTTGGTGAAAAAGCAGGGTTATCATTTCGGGTGTAAAGCAGCCCGAGGTCCATTTCTACGGTTCCCTGCGGAACAATATTAATTTCGGTACCTCCAAAAATGCTCTGAAAGAAATCTGATTCCACGTAATAGCCCGGCAATAAATCCCGCTGAAGCTCATCGGCGCCCTGTTTTCGTCCTGAAAGTGCATCGATTTTTTGTTTAAAATAGTCCCGCATTCCCTCCTGGATCACCAGCTCTTCGTATTGCTGTGGGGTAAGGATTAGTGGAATATTGAGATCTAAATCTCCCAGGCGTTCCCGGTAGATGTAGCGGTCGAGAACAGGATCGTATTCATAGGAAGAACTAATACTGCGCGCATCGGGCAACACGATTTCACCCAGCGCATAACCCGTGCCGGTGGTGTCCTGAGGTGTCTCCTGGGCCAGAAGATTTGTAGAAATCATCAGCGAAATTAGAAGACAGTAATGGACCGATGACAATCTCAGGTAGTTGTTCCTCAATGCAATTACAGATTTTTTAAAGCTTCTTTTATCAGAAATTCCACGGTAGGGCTGCCGGAATCTTTCATTATCCTGTCTATCACTTTGCCCGACTGCTTTCGGGTGAATCCCAGGGTCTCTAAAGCAGATAACGCTTCTTCCTTAATTGTATTGTCTTTTGGCACTAAAACTTCGTGATCTTCAAAGGTTTTAAGAATTTTATCCTTTAGATCGAGAATTAAGCGTTGTGCAGTTTTCGCGCCGATCCCTTTAATACTTTGAATGGTAGCCACATCACCGCCGGCAATAGCCTCCCGAATTTGGCCCGGCTCAAGCGATGATAACATAGTTCTGGCCGTGCTTGCTCCCACTCCCGAAACCGATATGAGCAAACGAAAGATCTCGCGCTCCGATTTTTGCATAAATCCGAATAGGGTATGAGAATCTTCCTTTACCTGAAGATGGGTATAAATTTGAATGGCTTCGCCTTCGGGCAGAAGAGAGAATGTATTCAGAGAAATATTGACAAAATATCCTATCCCGCTGCATTCCACCACTACGTGAGTAGGGTTTTTCTCAACGAGTTTACCTGTAAGATGATGGATCATAATTTTCCGGAAGTTAGGAATCCAAATGTAGTAAAATTAACCGAAGCCCGAAATGCCTTACAATTCTCTAAAAAACTTCTATCTACTCCTGCATTTTTTGCCTTTTTTCCTTTTCCTGAGCATCTATAACTGCCACCGCAGCCATATTTACGATTTCTTCTACACTCGCACCTAATTGCAGAATATGCACCGGTTTTTTCATACCCATCATGATGGGCCCAATAGAGTCGGCATTATTGAGTTCTTTCAGCAATTTGTAGTTGGAGTTGGCAGCATCGAGATTCGGAAAAACCAGGGTATTCACTTTTTTCCCGGCTAATTTCGAGAACGGAAATTTGCTTTGCAGCATTTCCTTATTCAGCGCAAAATCGGTTTGTAATTCCCCATCAACTTTAAGATCTGGATGAAATCTATGCAGGTAAGAAACGGCTTCCTTAACCTTACGCGCGTGCGGATCTTTGGAAGAACCAAAATTCGCGTAGGAGATCATCGCAATTACAGGATCCAGGCCGAACAACTGCACCGTACGGGCCGTCATTTGAGCGATCTTTGCCAAATCTTTAGCGGTTGGGTCTATATTTATCGAGGTATCGCTAATAAATAACGGACCTCTACTGGTATTCATTAAATTGGTAGCAGCCACACGGCTAACCCCTTTAGCCATCCCTATAAGTTCCAGCATTGGCTTTACCACCGTAGGATAAGCCCTGGAATAGCCCGATAATAAAGCATCGGCATCACCTTCATTCACCATCATAGCCGCGTAGTAATTACGCAGGCGCATATAGTTTTCAGCATCATAGTGAGTCACACCACTACGGCGTCTACTCTCCCAGTATTTATAGGCATATTTTTTACGCAAGTCATCTTCCTCATCGCTTTTGGGATCAAGGATGGTGACATCGGCATCGAAATCAATTTCTGCCATTAGCTCTTTAATCACCTCCTTTCTTCCTAAAAGAATCGGAATTCCAATACCCTCATCGTTTACGATTTGTGCCGCCTTTAATACGTCGAGATGATCGGCTTCTGCAAAGACTATGCGTTTAGGATTGGTTTTAGCTCTATTGATGAGCAGCCTGGTGATCTTGTTATCGCTGCCCATTCGCTCCAGCAATTCCTCTTCATATTTCTCCCAATCCTGGATGGGGTACCTGGCGCAACCGCTTTCCATCGCGGCTCTGGCTACAGCCGGTGGCACCTTGGCCATTAATCTTGGATCGAAAGGTTTGGGAATTATATATTCGGGCCCGAAGTTTAGGCGGGTTTCACCATAGGCGATATTCACCTGCTCGGGTACAGGCTCTTTGGCCAGTTCGGCCAGGGCTTTTACCGCCGCCATTTTCATCTCTTCGTTAATCTTGGTGGAGCGCACGTCTAAAGCCCCACGGAAGATAAACGGAAAACCGAGTACATTATTTACCTGGTTAGGATGATCGCTTCGGCCCGTAGCCATGATGATATCCTTTCGAGTTTCGATGGCGAGATTGTAATCTATCTCGGGATTAGGATTGGCCATAGCGAAAACAATAGGTCGCTTAGCCATACTTTTTAGCATTTCGGGAGAAACGATATCGGCAATGGAAAGACCTACGAAAACATCGGCATTTTTCATCGCCTCCTCCAGGGTATCTATCTTTCTTGCCGTGGCGAACTCGGATTTTTCTTCAGATAGGCCGGGACGGTCTTTACGTATCACCCCTTTACTATCGAGCATCACAATATTTTCGGCCTTAGCACCGAAAGATTTATATAGTTTCGTACAGGAAACTGCAGCAGCTCCCGCCCCACTTACCACGATCTTTACCTTTTCAATTTTCTTTTTGGCAAGCTCTAAAGCATTCAACAAAGCAGCTGCCGAAATAATAGCAGTACCATGTTGGTCGTCATGCATTACGGGGATATCTAATTCTTCCTTCAACCTTCTCTCGATCTCGAAAGCTTCAGGAGCTTTGATGTCTTCAAGGTTAATTCCGCCGAAAGTTGGCGCAATATTTTTAACCGTTTCAATAAATTTATCTACATCTTTTGTATCTACCTCAATATCGAACACATCGATATCGGCGAAGATTTTAAAGAGCAGGCCTTTACCTTCCATAACTGGCTTCGAGGCTTCAGGACCTATATCTCCAAGACCCAGTACTGCAGTACCATTAGAAATAACTGCTACCAGGTTTCCTTTGGTGGTATATTTATATGCATTTTCCTTATCCTTCTCAATTTCCAGGCAGGGTTCAGCAACTCCGGGAGAGTAAGCCAGCGAAAGATCTCGCTGGGTTGCATATTTTTTGGTAGGTACTATCTGAATTTTTCCCGGCTTGGGTTTGGCGTGATATACTAATGCCTCGCGTCTTTTCCTCGAATTTGTGCTCATATTGATTAGCTTTTGGAAGTACCTACAAAGGTAGGAAGGCTGCATAAAATACAGAGAGAAACTTTCCCAAAAACCACAAGAATATCAGGATTGTAAACTTTTAAACAATTAGACAAATAATCGCTTAAAATTTACAATTATTCCGCACAATTATTATCGATTTTAGAATCAACAACCTAGGGAATTACGGGAAGCACATAAAAATATATGGCCAGAAAATGGCAAAAAGTACCTCCCAGTACAAAGATGTGGAATATCCCGTGATTGAATTTCAATTTCTCCATCAGAAAAAAAACCGCTCCAATGGTGTAAGAAAGTCCGCCACCTATAAGTAACATAAGCCCTGTGAAACTAAGATTTTCAACTAAAGGCTTCATCGCAAAAATGATTAACCAGCCCATCGCCACATACATGATGGTAGACAGGCGGTTGTATTTACCGGTGTAGAATAATTTTATCACAACTCCGATTAAGGCTAATGCCCACACCACGCCAAAGATGGTCCAGCCCACGGCGCCATCAAGGGTTACCAGTGCAAATGGCGTATACGTACCGGCGATGAGTATATAGATAGAAGCATGATCTAAAATATTAAGCCTGTATCTCCATCTAATATTTTTTGCGGAATGATAAAATGTAGAAGCCGCGTACAACAAGATCATACTTCCTCCAAAAATGCTGAAACTCACCAGGGGCTTTACCTCACCCCAATCTACAGCCTTTAAAATGAGTAAAATCAACCCGATTATACTCAACACGAAACCAAATGCGTGAGAGATCACGTTGAATCTTTCTTCACCTGGGGGATACCTATGCCTGGGAGTATTTTTATTCATAATTAATAAAATTGTAAGGAGGGATCGTAAAACTGATAGTGTTTAATTTACAAAAATCTCAGCTTTTTTAAAAGAGCTTTGAACACAAAAATGAAGAGATTAGGATTTTTTCAAAAATTCGATATTTCTTTTTAAACCGGTATACTTCGTGCGCTTTACCGCCGATTTCCGGAAGATTTCATTGAAAGTTTCTTTCGTGAGTTCTTCCCAGTCTTTTTTATCATTATCCAGCAATTGAGGATGCGGATTAAACAAGGGTTCGGAATGGGGTTTTGAAAACCGGTTCCAGGGGCATACATCCTGGCAAATATCACAGCCAAACATCCAGTCGTTAAACTGGCCTTTAAATGTTTGTGGCAGCTCGTCTTTCAATTCGATGGTGAAATACGAAATGCACTTGCTTCCATCTACTTTATAAGGCTCTACAATTGCATTTGTGGGGCAGGCGTCGATACAGGCGGTACAACTTCCGCAGTGATCGGTGACAGGAGTATCATATTCCAGTTCGAGATCCACGATTAATTCAGCAATAAAATAAAAAGAACCGGTTTGTTTGGTGAGCAAATTGGTGTGTTTCCCCATCCAGCCAAGCCCGCTTTTGGCCGCCCAGGCCTTGTCTAAAACCGGTGCTGAATCTACAAAAGCCCGGCCTTGAATTTCGCCAATTTCGTCCTGCATATATCGCAACAAAGCCTTGAGTTTGTCTTTAATCACAAAATGATAATCGCGGCCATAGGCGTATTTTGAGATGTGGTAAGAGTCTTCTCTTTGGGTTTCCTTCGGAAAATAATTCAACAGCAAGGAAATTACACTTTTTGAACCCTCAACGAGTTTTGTGGGATCAAGTCGCTTATCAAAGTGATTCTCTAAATAGCGCATTTCGCCCTGAAATCCCTTTTCCAGATAAGCCTCCAGCCTGGGAGCTTCTTCCTCGAGAAACCCGGCTTTGGAAACCCCACAAGATAAAAATCCGAGGCGTTGTGCTTCGGATTTTATCATTCTGGTATATTTTTCTTTTGCTGAAGTATTCATTTTAAAATAATCCGCCCTGAATATTTCCTTTAATGCGCCCCAGGTGTTTGTAAGCAGCTTCGGTTACCTCTCTCCCCCTTGGAGTGCGATAAATAAATCCCTGCTGAATTAAAAATGGCTCATAGACCTCTTCGATGGTTTCAGCACTTTCACTAACAGCTGTTGCCAAAGTGGTAATCCCAACCGGGCCTCCCTTAAATTTATCGATGATGGTGGCAAGGATTTTATTATCCATCTCATCCAAACCGTGGGCATCTACGTTTAAAGCCTTAAGGCCGTATTTTGCAATTTCAAGATCTATCTTGCCATTGCCTTTAATTTGTGCAAAATCGCGCACCCTTCTTAGCAGTGCATTAGCGATTCGTGGAGTACCACGACTACGGCCCGCAATTTCGATGGCTGCATCGAGAGAGATGGGCACTTTTAAGATTTCGGCACTACGCTGCACGATATCTGAAAGTAACTCGGTGGTATAATACTGAAGCCGGCTTGAAATCCCAAATCTCGCCCTCATAGGAGCCGTGAGCAAGCCCGATCTGGTGGTAGCTCCAACCAGGGTAAAAGGATTCAGATTTATTTGAACGCTGCGCGCATTGGGCCCGGTTTCGATCATGATATCGATGCGGTAATCTTCCATCGCAGAGTAAAGATACTCCTCGACCACGGGGCTTAGCCGGTGAATCTCATCGATAAAAAGTATGTCTCGCTCATCGAGGTTGGTGAGCAGCCCGGCAAGGTCTCCGGGTTTATCCAATACAGGACCAGAGGTGATTTTTATTCCTACGTTCAATTCGTTTGCAAGAATGTGAGCCAGAGTTGTCTTTCCTAATCCGGGAGGACCGTGAAAAAGCGTATGATCTAGGGCCTCGCCTCTTAAATTAGCGGCTTCCACGAAAACCTTGAGGTTATCCAGAACCTGATCCTGCCCGGCAAAATCATCAAACTCTAAAGGCCTGAGCGCTCTTTCAATGTCGAATTCTTCAGGGGTGAAATTTTCTCCGTGTGGGTCGAGATTTTCATTCATAGTCTGGAAACTTATGCGACAAAGATAAGGAAAAGGAAGTAGCCTTAATGAGAAACAAACAGGTCTAAAAACAAAAAACCCTTCCGTAGCTGGAAGGGTCTTTCAGTATAATTTGAATCGAATCTAGTGATTCAATTCTTCTTCATTCTTTTGAAGCGGTACGTTTTGCGGCACAAAATCCTGTCCTGCGATCACATAATCGGTTTCGTCTTCATTCAGCTTACTGTAATCGTAAGGCCAGCGATACACCGCCGGGATAGCCCCGGGCCAGTTTCCGTGAATGTGCTTTACAGGAGTGGTCCACTCCAAAGTAGTAGCTTTCCAGGGGTTTTGAGTAGCTCTTTTTCCGAAGAAAATTGAGCTAAAGAAGTTGTAAAGGAATACTACCTGTACAGCTGCGGTGATAAGAGCGAAAACGGTTATAATAACGTTTACATCGGCCAAATCATCGAAATATGGGAAGGCAGTATTGGTATAGTATCGTCTTGGAAGACCAGCCAGCCCTATAAAGTGCATTGGGAAGAATACCCCATAGGCCCCTACGGCCGTCACCCAAAAGTGAACATATCCCAGATTTTTATTCATCATTCTACCATACATTTTCGGGAACCAGTGATATACTCCCGCTAAAAGCCCATAGATGGCAGAGATACCCATTACCAGGTGGAAGTGGGCAATTACGAAATAAGTATCGTGAACGTTGATATCAAGAGTTGAATCTCCAAGAATGATCCCTGTTAGACCCCCGGTGATGAAGGTAGAAACGAAACCAATAGAGAACAGCATTGCAGGGTTCATTTGCAGGTTACCTTTCCATAACGTAGTGATCCAGTTAAAAGCTTTTACTGCTGAAGGAATCGCAATTAGCAGGGTTGTAAAGGTAAACACAGAACCAAGAAATGGGTTCATTCCCGAGACGAACATATGGTGACCCCATACAATGGTTGAAAGAAATGCAATTGCAAGAATTGAAGCAACCATGGCACGGTAACCAAAGATAGGTTTACGGGCGTTGGTGGCTAATACTTCAG
Organism: Salegentibacter haimaensis; assembly: GCF_054121495.1. NCBI lineage: Bacteria > Pseudomonadati > Bacteroidota > Flavobacteriia > Flavobacteriales > Flavobacteriaceae > Salegentibacter > Salegentibacter haimaensis. The sequence goes on along the minus strand of NZ_JBSYGH010000001.1, from coordinate 571,004 downwards.
AAACGATTCCCATCGCCGGAAGAATTACAATATAAACTTCAGGGTGACCAAGGAACCAGAAAAGGTGTTCAAAAAGTACCGGAGAACCTCCCTGGTGGCTTAACACCTCATTATTTATAAAAATGTCGCTTAGGAAAAATGAAGTTCCAAAACTACGGTCCATTATCAATAAAAGCGCTGCCGATAAAAGTACCGGGAAAGATACTACCCCGATAATAGCAGTTACAAAGAATGCCCAAATGGTAAGCGGCAGTCTTGTCATAGACATACCCTTGGTTCTTAGGTTTAAAACCGTAACGATATAGTTAAGAGAACCTAGTAGCGATGATGCGATAAAGATGGCTAATGAGGTTAACCAAAGCGTCATTCCCATTCCAGAACCACCAATTGCCTGAGGCAAGGCACTTAAAGGAGGGTAAATTGTCCACCCGGCCGAAGCAGGTCCTGCTTCAACAAACAGGGAACTCACCATAATTACCGAAGAGATAAAGAACAACCAGTAAGATAGCATGTTAAGGAAACCTGAGGCCATATCTCTCGCCCCGATTTGAAGCGGAATTAGCAGGTTACTAAAAGTACCACTTAAACCGGCAGTAAGTACAAAGAATACCATGATGGTACCGTGAATGGTAACCAGTGCAAGGTAAATACTTGGAGTCATTACCCCATCTGGCGCCCATTTACCCAACAAGGCTTCAAAAATCCAGAACGATTGTTCTGGCCAGGCCAATTGCATACGGAAAAGTACAGACATCATGATTCCAATAATCCCCATGATGATACCTGTTACAAGATATTGCTTGGCAATCATCTTGTGATCCATGCTAAAGATATACTTTGTAATAAAGGTCTCCTTATGATGATGTCCGTGATCGTCGTGATGATCGTTTGCCGGTGCTGATGCTAATGCTGACATATCTTAAAATATAATTCTTTTAATTATCTAAATACTATTGATTCATCATTTCTTCAAACGTAGACTGCTCGCTCAACCAGGCTTCAAACTCTTCCTCGGTTTCCACAACAATCTTCATTTGCATATTATAATGGGCGTCCCCACAAATCTTGTTACAAAGCAGGAAATATTCAAATTCATAGCTATCTAAAGCCGCTTCTCCAGAGCGCATAAGCAATTCACTGTTTTCCTTACGAATTTGGTTTATTTCTCTCACCTTATCTACCATATACTCGCTATTTCTCATTTCTTCGGAAGTGATGGTTGGGGTAAATCCGAATTGGGTTACCATACCCGGCACCACGTTCATTTGCGCACGGAAATGAGGGAAATAGGCAGAGTGCAATACATCCTGAGAACGGAACTTAAATAAAACCGGGCGACCCACCGGAAGGTGTAATTCTCCGGTTATCTTATCGTCGGCAGCATAGCTGTCGCTTTCATTAACACCCACGGTATTTGACCCCTCGATAAAACGCACATTGGCTTCACCCAGGGTATTGTCTTCCCCGGCGTAACGCGCCTGCCAGCTAAATTGTTTGGCGTAGATTTCTACCACAAGCGGATCGTTATCTTCGTTCACATTCATAATATCACTCCAGGTGAACAATCCGTAGATGATAAGACCGGCAAGAACGATTACCGGGATGATGGTCCAGATAAATTCCAGCTTGTCGTTATCGGCATAGAAAAGTGCTTTTTGCCCTTTTTTCCCCTGGTATTTATAGGCGAACCAGTGCAATAAAGCCTGGGTTAACACCTGTACGATCATAATGATCGCGATAGAGATAAACATTAAAGTGTCTACCTGGCTACCATGTTCAGAGGCGGCTTCAGGAAGATAAAGTTTACTCCAGGACCAGAAGCTGTAAAACATCCCTACGTAAAGGAATATTACAAAGTACAGCATATACTTTGCCTGGGTACTGTTATCATTATCGGTAGCAACCTGTGAATCATCTGCACCCGGCTTTTGGGAAAGCTGGAAGATCTTCGAAAGCTGCCATCCGGTTACGGCAAGAAGTGCTAAAACTACTATTACTAGAAATACGGTCATTTTATAAGGTCTTCTTTAAACAATCAATCTTTTATTAATAATGGTAATGTTTGCTTTCCTTTAGATAAGGATTTCTTTTTACCAGAAGTGGCGCCTTAGTTAGGGCATTAAAGACCACAAAAGTAAATAATCCTCCAAAGAACAGCACTGCACTTATTTCAGGAATTCCAATAAACCAGGATTCACCCACAGTTGCCGGCATAATCATCACAAAAACATTTAGGTAATGTCCAATAAGAATTACAATCCCGGTCATTACCACGAACCAGTTCACTCTCTTGTAATCACTGTTCATTAGCACCAATAATGGGAAAATGAAGTTAAGAGCAACCATTCCGAAAAATGGAAGGGAATAATTCTCGATACGGCTAATGAAGTAGACAACTTCTTCAGGAATATTTGAATACCAGATCAACATAAACTGCGAGAACCAAAGGTAAGTCCAGAAGATACTAATCCCGAACATAAACTTGGCCAAATCGTGAATATGGCTGTTATTTACAAATTCCAGGTAATTTCTTGATTTCAGGTAAATGGTTACAAGGGCAATTGTAGTAATTCCCGAAACAAACATACTGGCAAAAACAAACCATCCAAATAAAGTACTAAACCAGTGAGGGTCTAAACTCATAATCCAGTCCCAACTCATCATAGATTCGGTCACTATGAAGAAAACAAGGAATCCTGCGGCCAGTTTAAAATTCTTTTTGAACCAGTAATTATCATCGGCTTCATCCTGGCGAATAGAGTTTCTCACCATAAAATGGCGGAAGATCATCCATCCAGCAAGGTAAATAGCGGCTCTTATAAGGAAGAAAGGCACATTGAGGTAACCTACCTTATTCTGAATAATCTTATCGTGTTCTACCACTTCAGGATCCATCCAGATAAATAAATGGTTAAGATGCATACTTGAAAAAACAAGGATCACGAAAAGTATAATTCCGCCGGGAACCAAATAAGCAGTTATGGCTTCCATCACTCTGAATAATACCGGAGACCATCCAGCCTGTGCAGCATATTGAATAGCGTAAAAGGCCAAAACTCCAAGCGAGATCATAAAGAAAAAGAAGGCGGCTACATAAAGTGCAGACCAGGGCTTATTTTGCAACTGGTGCAAAGTATGCTCCAGGTGCTCCTGCTCGTGAGCAGCATCGTGAGCCTCATCATGGGCTTCAGCAGTATTATGATTCATCTCCCGCCCGGTAAGGCTGGCAGTAGAAACATGGGCCGGCTCATCGTGGTGATCTTTGGCGGCCATCATTTCTCTAACCTCATCAACAGTTGAAGGCGCCTGAATAAAGCCTATTACAAGGCCAATTGCACCCACAATCATAAAAATAATTGCTGTTAATTTTAATTTACTGGATAGCGTGTACATATTGATAGATCTAAATACTTTTATTCTTGATTTGTGGTTTCATCGGCTTCTGTAGAAGCTTCTTCCGCTGTTTCCTGTGAAGGAATTTGAGCCTGGGCTTCAGAAGGCTGTAAATTCTCACGACCTTCTTCTTCAAATTCCAGAGTGCCGTTACCTTCCAGTTCGTTCTTAAGACTCATTACATAGTGAGTAATTTGCCAACGCTCTTTCTCATCGGTTTGCGCAGCGTAAGAGCCCATTGAGTTTAATCCGTAATAGATTACGTGATATACACTACCCTCGGTAATGGCTCTTCCTACATCATCATAAGAAGGAACTCCAAGAATTTTTTCTCTTTCAGCTAAAATTCCCTGTCCGTCGCCATTATCACCGTGACAAACTGCACAATAAATGGTATAGAGTTGTTTACCGGCGGCGTGATTTTCTTCGGTATAGGGAAGCGGATTTTGAAGTGAAGCTTTAGCTTCGCTGCTACCTTCAGGAGTATTTTCATACTCGTAAGGTTTCCAGCCCCTGGAAACAGTACCCTCTACGGGAAGTTTAGCTTCCTGTCCGTTTTCAAAAATATCGTATTCCCCATAAGCTTCATATCCAACCGGCTCATACATATCGGGCATAAACTGATAGTTAGGCCTGTTGGAATCGGCACAGGAAACCGCTGCACCGGCCAGGAGTAATAATGCTATAGATTTATGGAACAAACTTCTCATTAGGTCTATTTATTATCTATTAATTTAATTCCAGATGCACCGGTATCGTAAAGAAAACTGGTTAGATCATCTATATTATGGTTGGCTGCATCAATTTCCATAAGGAAAAGATCATCGGTGGTTCTTACATCGGGATTTTCAGCGGCTTTAAAAGGCCAAAGCTTACTTCTCATGTAAAAAGTGATCACCATAAGGTGGGCAGCAAAGAACACGGTTAATTCAAACATAATTGGCACAAAAGCCGGCATATTTTGAAGAAAACTAAAACTTGGTTTCCCTCCAATATCCTGTGGCCAGTCTTCAATCATAATGAAATTCATCATTAAGATTGCCACGGTTAAACCAACAATCCCGTATAAAAAGGAAGTTATTGCCAATCTTGTAGGAGCAAGCCCCATAGCTTTATCTAACCCGTGCACAGGAAAAGGCGTATAGATTTCACCAATATGATAGCGGGCTTCTTTAACCTGTTTAACTGCCTGCAGCAACAGGTCGTCATCGTTATAAATAGCGTGAATTACTTTAGATGCCATCTTGCTTACTTGTTTTTTAGTTGGTTTGCCTGGCTTACCCAATCCTGACGGTTGTCTTCATTAGGGAAGTTCTCTATAACTTCTGCAAGCAGTTCAAAATCCTGAGGAGTTAGGTTGCTAACCTGAGCATAGGTATAAATACCCACCTGGTGCAGGCGTTGCTCTAAGAAAGGCCCAACAGAACCCAATTTCTGTAAATCATCGGCTGTTTGAGTTTCAGGATTAAAAGTCCCGATTCTATCCAGCATTTCGTCAAGTCTGTCTTTTGTAACTTCTGAAATTCCAAGCGCATCGGCATTAATCGTAGGATTATGCCCGTCATTTTCAAGACTATCATCCTCCCGGGTTTCCTCTATCTTTTTATGAACTCCTTCTGAAGTATTTGCTTTTGGTTCTCTTACAATTGGTTTATAATGCTTAACATCATCACCATGTTCGGCTCTAAGTTTTTTATATTTTTCTCCTGAAGATTTCAAAATAGTCTTAACCTCTGCCTGGGCGATAACAGGGAACGAACGGGCGTACAACAGGAAAAGAACAAAGAAGAAACCAATAGTACCAATAAAGATTCCTATATCTACAAAAGTAGGAGAGAACATGGTCCAGGACGACGGAAGGTAATCACGGTGAAGCGAAGTCACAATAATTACGAATCGCTCAAACCACATCCCGATATTTACAACAATCGAGATAAAGAAGGAGAACATAATACTGGTTCGTAATCTTTTAAACCACATAAACTGTGGCGAGAACACGTTACAGGTCATCATCGCCCAATAAGCCCAGGCGTAAGGACCGGTAGCCCTGTTTAGGAACGCGTATTGTTCATATTCAACTCCAGAATACCATGCGATCACAAGCTCGGTGATATAGGCCACACCCACAATAGAACCGGTGATCATAATTACGATATTCATCAATTCTATATGCTGAATGGTAATATAATCTTCAAGATTTGACACTTTTCTCATTATAATAAGAAGCGTGTTCACCATCGCAAAACCTGAGAAAATCGCACCCGCCACGAAATATGGAGGGAAGATGGTGGTATGCCATCCTGGGATTACAGAGGTAGCAAAGTCAAAAGATACAATGGTATGAACCGAAAGTACCAGCGGAGTTGCCAAACCTGCAAGAACCAGAGAAACCTCTTCAAATCGCTGCCAGTCTTTTGCGCGGCCGCTCCATCCAAAACTTAGAATACCGTATACTTTTTTCTGAAATGGTTTAATAGCTCTGTCACGAATCATTGCGAAATCGGGAAGTAAACCTGTCCACCAGAAAACCAGTGAAACCGAAAGATAAGTAGAGATCGCAAAAACGTCCCAAAGCAAGGGAGAGTTAAAGTTCACCCATAAAGAACCAAACTGGTTTGGAATTGGCACTACCCAGTAAGCCAACCAGGGACGCCCCATGTGAATTAGAGGGAAAAGACCTGCCTGCATTACCGAAAATATAGTCATCGCCTCAGCCGAACGGTTAATCGCCATTCTCCATTTTTGACGGAATAACAGCAGTACTGCCGAGATAAGTGTACCGGCGTGACCAATACCTACCCACCATACAAAGTTGGTGATATCCCAGGCCCAACCTACGGTTTTGTTTAATCCCCAGGTTCCAATCCCGGTTGAAATCGTGTAAATTATACAGCCTACACCCCATAAAAAGGCCACAAGCGCAATGGAAAAAACAATCCACCAGGATTTATTGGCCCTTCCTTCAACCGGTGCCGCCACGTCTAAAGTGACATCGTGGTAGCTTTTATCGCCGGTTACTAAAGGCTTTCGTATAGGTGCTTCGTAATGAGACATATCCTTTATAAATTGATTCTTTATTAGTTGATTTTATTAAGCTTCGGTAGTATTTCTCACCTTGGTTTGGTACATCACGTTAGGCTTGGTTCCAACATATTCCAATAGGTGATACATACGTTTATCTTCTTTTTTCTTAACTATTTCAGCATCCTTGTCGTTGATATCCCCAAAGGTCATAGCACCTTTATCACAGGCTGCAGAACAGGCCGTCTGGAATTCACCGTCTTTGATCTCACGACCTTCACGCTTGGCATCCAGAATAGTCTTTTGTGTTTTCTGAATACACATAGAACATTTCTCCATAACCCCTCGTGATCTCACGGTCACATCAGGATTTACAACCATACGCCCAAGGTCATTGTTCATATTGAAATCGAACTCATCGTTTTTCGCGTAGTTAAACCAGTTGAAACGACGCACTTTATAAGGACAGTTGTTCGCACAGTAACGGGTACCCACACAACGGTTATAGATCATTTGGTTTTGACCCTGTCTTCCGTGAGAAGTTGCAGCAACAGGACACACGGTCTCACAAGGAGCGTGATTACAGTGCTGGCACATTACCGGCTGGAATACCACCTGCGGATTATCGGCAGGTTGCTCTAACTCTCCAAATTCAGAAAGCGAACTTCCAAGTCCTGAAATATTTTCCTTCTTGTCAAGGTCTTCGATAAAGCTATCTTCTGAAGAGTAATAGCGGTCAATTCTAAGCCAATGCATATCACGGGATCTTCTCATCTCGCTTTTACCAACCACAGGTACATTGTTTTCGGCGTGACAGGCGATCACACAAGCCCCACAACCGGTACAGGCGTTAAGATCTATCGAAAGGTTGAAATGATGACCTACGCTTCTGTCAAAACTCTCCCACATATCAACTTCAGGAGAAGTTACAGGCTTTTCAACGTGATCCAGTGATACCTGTGGAACTGCATTCCATACGGCGGCATCTTTGGTATTGAAAATCTCAAGAGTAGTTTCTTTGATGATATCTCCACGACCCATTAGGGTATTATGAAGCTGTACACAGGCAAATTCGTGCATTCCTGCAGCTTTTTCAATGCTTACACTCTGCACACTGCTTAAATCTTTATATAGAGGATAGGCATTAACTCCTACCTGCATTTCAGATTGAATTCCTTCTTTTTTACCATATCCCAATGCCAAACCTACCGATCCTTTAGCCTGACCCGGCTGAATAATCACAGGTACATTTTTAACTTCAGCATCACCAACCTTAAGGTTTACATAGCTTCCGTTAAGAGCACCATTAGAAACGTTTTTGTTGATGATATCCAAAGCTTCTGCATCGGCTTTAGAAATGGTAAGGTAGTTATCCCAGGATGCACGGGTAATTGGATCGGGCATTTCCTGTAACCAGGGGTTATTAGCCTGCTGCCCGTCCCCCATTGCGGTTTTGGTATACAAGGTAAGCTCCAAACCTCCGTTCTCTTCCAGAGAAGCTAATTTTCTGGCTGAAGAAGCAGCGTTAAAAGAGGCCGCCGCACCAGCTTCAGAAGCAGAAGCTGAAACAGGTGAGGTACCCTGGAATACTCCATCATGAAGTGCCTCGTTCCAGGTCTTATCTCCAAGACTTCCTGCCCAGGTTTCTTTTATATAATCTACGTAAGATAGATCATTATCGGTCCAACGCAACAAACACTCCTGGAACTGACGGGTGTCAAATAAAGGATTAATGGTTGGCTGCATAAGACTGAAGTCATTTTCAGAATACTGAATATCACCCCAACTTTCCAGGTAATGAGGAGTAGCAGCTACATATTTACAAAGTACTGCTGTCTCATCTGGCTTCATACTAAAAGACAATGAAACATCTACATTTTGTAAAGCTTCCTTAAACTCGTTGGCATTAGGCAAGCTATAAGCCGGGTTCACTCCCGCCATAAGCAAGGCTCCAATATTGCCATTTTGCATTTCTTCAACCAAACGGGCTACGGCAGCTGCATCTCCCTGACGAATCATTCTTGGGTTTGCAGTGTTCATCACCTGGCTGCCAAGAGTTTCATTGATAGCCAACACCAATGACTGCGCATCGGTATCTGGTAAACCTGAAACCACTACAGCCGAACTTCCGGCTCTTCTTAATTGGCTGGCAGCTTTAACTACTGCATCGTCGATTGCATCTGGTAAATTGCTGGTAGATGAACCACCACCAAGATAGCCATATAGTGCTGCCAATACAGCTTTTTGCTGTGAAGGCTTAACGGGTACACGCTTATCGGCGTTAGCTCCGGTAAGACTCATATTTGCTTCAAACTGAATATGACGGGACATTTTACCATTTTCTGGCACTCGTCCTTTGGCGTAAGCCGCATCATAGCCACCTCCCTGCCAGTCACCAAGGAAATCGGCACCTACAGAAACAATGGTTTCAGCTTTTGAAAAGTCATAATTAGGTAACGCGCGTTTTCCAAATTTAGCCTGGAAGGCGTTTAAAGCAGCATCTTCAGAAACCGCATCATAAACAACGTGGCGAACATTACCGTATTTTGAAGAGAATTCTTCAATTAATTTAGTGGTAGAAGGACTCGCGAAAGTTTGAGTTAACAAAACAATCTCTCCTGAAACATTTTCTAAAGCCGAGCCCACTTCAGAGTCGAACTCTTCCCAGGATACGTTTCTCCCCTCTATCATTGGGCGTTTTACACGCCTGCTATCATAAAGCGAAAGTACCGAAGCATGAACACGTGCGTTTGCCCCGCTCTTGCTTTCAGATAATTCATTTTTTTCGATTTTAATAGGCCTTCCTTCACGGGTCTTTACCAGTACGCTGGCAAAATCAAAACCATCGGCAATAGTAGAAGCGTAGTAATTAGCTACACCGGGCACTATGCGTTCTGGTTGCACCACATAAGGAATAGATTTAATCACCGGCCCTTCACAGGCAGCCAGAGAAGCTGCTGCAGTACTAAATCCAACATATTTAAGGAAATCCCTTCTTGAGGTCTTAGAACTTTCAAGAGAATCTTTATTCCCAAGAAAATCTTCGACCGGAATCTCTTCAGCAAATTCTTTTTGTTGGAGCGTCTCAACAACCGAGCTGTTTTCATTTAGCTCTTCAACACTTTTCCAGTATTTCTTGTTTGATGACATATATCTAGATATTACTTTCTTAATTAGCACCCGTTTTCACAGGCATTTATTTTAGTAGTGACACTTGGCACATTCAAGGCCACCCATTTGGGCAACGGTTAATTCCTCTACCCCATATTTTTTTGACAATTCTTCGTGAATTTTCTCGTAATACTCATTCCCGGCCATTTTAACATTGGTCTCGCGGTGACAGTTCACACACCAACCCATTGTTAAAGGAGCATCCTGATACACAATTTCCATTTCTTCGATAGGACCGTGACATTTTTGACATTCTACCCCTCCTACAGTTACGTGCTGCGAGTGATTGAAATAAGCGAAATCTGGCAGGTTATGAATACGAACCCACTTCACCGGCTTGGTTTCTCCTGTATAGGCCTGCGACCCAGGATCCCAACCTACAGCATCATAAAGCTTGGCGATCTCCTTATCGTAAAATTCTTTTGAATACTCATCGGTAGCAGTTTCAGGAGCTACTTCTGAAATAGTTTTATGACAGTTCATACAAACATTCAAAGAAGGAATACCAGCCTGCTTCGAAGTTCTTGCAGAAGAGTGACAATATTTACAGTCTATTTGATTATCTCCGGCGTGAATTTTATGAGAATAATGTATTGGCTGAATTGGCTGATAGCCCTGGTCTACACCCACCTGCATTAAAAAGCCGTAAGCGAAGTAAGCCACCGCAAGCAAAACAAAGACTGAAGAAACCAATACTAAAAATTGATTTTCAACAAAAGCTTTCCAGATTGGCTTTCTTTTTGGCTTTTCAGGAATTACAACCCCGGTAGCTTCAGCAAAGTTTCTAAGCGTTTTGTTCACCAGGAACAAAACAACCAGCAACATCACCAGAACAAACACCAAAATTCCCAAGACAACATCGGTAGAGACTCCGCCTCCACCAGATCCGCTTCCTGCGTCACCGGCTCCACCACCTGCCGCCTGAGGCTCTGGTTTTGGAGTTTCCACGTAAGCAAGAATATCATCGATATCTGAATTAGATAATTGAGGAAAGGCTGGCATCGCCGTTTTATTATACTCTTCAAAAATCGCAACTGCCTCAGGATCTCCCGCCGAAATCATCGCCGATGAATTTTTTATCCAGCTATACAGCCATTCCATATCTCTCTTTTGAGTAATGCCGTTTAAGGCCGGCCCAATAGATTCTGAATATGGCTTATGACAGGCAGCACATTGAGAATTAAACAATGCTTTTCCGTTCGCTGCATCCCCGAGACCCGAAGGATCTGCGGTCTCTTCGGCTGGTTGCTCTTCGGCAGTTTCAGCCTCCTGAGCGCCCTCTTCCTGGGCAACACCAAAAACTGTAAACGAAAGAAAAAATGCTACACTTAAGAGTAGTAATCGCGAAGTTGAATGGCGGTATTTCACCTTTTTCATATTACAAGTTGAATTAACGTCTTAACTTTGGTACGATTTTTTAAGGGGTTTAACGCCTTTAAAATATATATTTCGCACCTCTAAATTCGGTCACAAAAGTAATACTTAAGTTCGATTTTAGGAATGTTACATAAGTGTTAATGGGTAATTTATATCAGTTCTAAATAATAAAATTGAAGCCCTGTTAGTTATTAAATTATACTTTTGTCTTAAATCAATAATCATGAGAAAATTAAGAAGAAAAACCTTGATATTTTGTGCTTTGGGATTAAGCTTATCTTCATATAGTGTTGCCGCACAGGAAACCGAAAGAAGTTTGACTGAAGACGAAAAAATAGAACAACTGCTCGAAATTAAGACCCAAATGGGAAAAACGGGCGAAATAGGAGATAGATTCAAAATTCAGCTATTTAATGGCGATAATGGGCAGGCCAGTGAGGTGATTAAAAATTACCGAAGCAAATTCGAATGGCCTTCAGATATCGTTTATGAAGCCCCTAACTATAAGGTGTGGATTGGCAACTTCAGGAATCGCCTGGAAGCCGAACGAGCCCTGGTAAGCATCAAAAATGAATTCCCATCTGCCTTTATCCCAAAACCCAGAAGAAGATAAACCTTCAGAAATTTTTATGCTATACTGAGCTAAGTATTTAAAATTCAGAAATAAAAAGAGGCCGTCTAAAAAGCTATTTTTTTAGACGGTCTTTTTTTATTCGTGCTTTAGGCAGTTTTTACAATGTTATTGTTTTCGTTATTCGTTATGGGTTAAAAGTTAATAGGATGTTCCTACTCACTATACTAGAGTGAACTTTTTGAGGTTATGTGCCATCGCTATTAGTCCTATTTCTGTAGTGACTTTATCCATCCCTCGTAACATAAATCGCTTGAAGCCCATATTTTGTTTGATATTTCCAAAGATAGCCTCTATATCCCAACATCGACGCTTGCGATGGGCTATACCAGCTTCGCTTAGGAGTAGGGTTTTAGCTTTTTGTTTGAGACGAATCAGGTTGTGGTTGCGCTCTATGATTCTGTTTCCTTTTGATTTATGGCAGCTACCCCGCAAGGGACATCCCTGGCAGTTTTGAGCCTGGTAGCGATCAACCTTTTGAATAAAACCGTTTTTGGTTTTTGATTTATAGGATTTTATTTTCTGCATCGCCTGACCCATAGGGCAGTAATACGTATCGGTTTCTTCATTATAGAATAAATTATCAGGTTGAAAGGGATTTTCCTGATGTTTTTTATCGCGTTGTTCTTTATGGAAGTAGTTATATTTAACAAAGGCGGTCACTCCTTTTTGTTCTAAATCGCTGTAATTTTCTTCGCTGCCATAACCGGCATCGGCAGTGAGGGTTTCAGGGGTTTGGTTAAAAGAATCGATATGATCCTGCAAATGATTTTTTAGCGTAGTGGTATCAGCCGTGGTTTGAGCTAAGGTGTAATTGGTGATGAATTGATTATTGGAAGAGGCTTGAAGGTTATACCCGGGCTTTAATTGTCCGTTTTGCATATAATCATCCTTCATCCGCATAAAGGTAGCATCAGGATCTGTTTTACTATAGCTGTTGCGCTTGCCTAGAATGGCTTCCTGCTCCTGGTATTTCTTTAGGTTTGCCGGCCAGTTCTTTTTAGCGTAGTTAAGCTTTTGCTTTACTTTTTGATCGATCTTTTTATCCTTTAATGCATCGTTAATAGCATCGATGGTTTTGGCAACTTCAGCAGGATCGATAGCATCAAAATCTGGAGTGTTGGGAAGCATTTGCTCCTGGTCATAAACCTTTTCTACATACGACCAGAGTTCACGGAGCTGTTTCTTGATACGCTCCTTACTGTTCTTAATAGATTTTCCCCATACAAAAGTAAAACGGTTAGCATTGGCCTCTATCTTGGTGCCATCTACAAAGAGTTCTTTTAAAGATAAAACACCCTGATCTGCTAACAAAAGAACTACCTGGTTAAAAATGTTTTTAAACTTCCCTTTTAAGCGTTTGCCTCTAAAATCATTAATGGTGTTATGGTCTGGTTTACATTGCCCGCTGAGCCACATAAAATGAATGTTCTCCTGCAAGGCCTGTTCTATTTTACGGGAGGAGTACATATTACGCAGGTAGGCATAGATTATAACCTTGAGCAACATCCGCGGATGGTAACTGGAAGTACCGCCACCTTTGTAGCTTCGCTCCAAGGCTGAAATGTCGATTTGATCAATAATCGTATTGACGATTCTAACGGGATGATGGGCAGGAACCAAATCATCATAACTGGGAGGTAAAAGACTTAACTGGGATTGGTCGTAGGTCTTAAATACAACTTTAGCTTTCATACCATGAAAATAATACTATCCTGAATTATTTCCAATAAAAAAGAGACTGCCTTTTCAGACAGCCTCTTTTTATTGGTATATTGATAATTATTTCAGTGTTTTCTTTACCTCGACCTCACGGAAGGCTTCTACTACGTCCCCTTCTTTAATATCGTTGTAATTCTTGATCTGAAGTCCACAATCATATCCTTTAGAAACTTCTTTCACATCGTCTTTAAATCGCTTAAGCGACGTCAGTTCCCCGGTATAAATTACCACTCCATCACGAATTAATCGAATACCGGCATTTCGGTAAATTTTTCCTGAAGTAACCATACAACCTGCAATGGTTCCAATTTTTGAAATCTTGAAGGTTTCTCTGATCTCGGCCGTACCGGTAATCTCTTCCTTAAGTTCAGGAGAGAGCATACCTTCCATCGCATCTTTAAGATCGTTAATCGCATCATAGATGATCGAATACATTCTGATATCGATTTCTTCCTTATCGGCAACCGCACGGGCATTTCCGGCAGGTCTCACGTTAAATCCAATGATAATCGCATCTGAAGCTGAAGCCAGCAACACATCACTTTCGGTAATGGCTCCTACTCCTTTATGAATAATATTCACCTGAATCTCTTCTGTAGACAATTTCAGGAAACTATCGGTTAAGGCTTCAACCGAACCATCCACATCACCTTTCAGGATTATGTTTAGTTCTTTAAATTCACCTAAAGCGATACGACGTCCAATTTCATCAAGAGTAATGTGACGTTGAGTTCTAACCGACTGCTCACGTTGTAACTGAGTACGTTTAGCGGCTATATCTTTAGCCTCACGCTCATCGAGCATCACTTTGAATTTATCACCAGCCTGTGGCGCACCATCAAGACCAAGAATGGACACCGGGGTAGCCGGTCCTGCCTCTTTTATCTCTTTTCCACGCTCATCGTGCATCGCCTTAACTTTTCCGCTATGGCGACCGGCCAATACATAATCTCCAATTTTTAAAGTTCCCGCCTGTACCAGGATAGTAGCTATATAACCTCTACCTTTATCAAGGAAGGCCTCTACCACCGTACCATTGGCAACTTTGTTAGGGTTGGCTTTTAATTCGAGAATTTCTGCTTCCAGCAATACTTTTTCAAGCAATTCTTCGACGCCTGTTCCGGCCTTAGCGGATATATCATGAGATTGAACTTTACCACCCCAATCCTCTACCAGGAGGTTCATCGCGGCAAGTTTCTCTTTAATTTTCTCAGGATTTGCAGTTGGTAAATCTACTTTATTGATCGCAAAAACTATTGGCACACCGGCAGCCTGTGCGTGAGAGATAGCCTCTTTTGTTTGAGGCATCACATCATCATCGGCCGCTACCACAATAATGGCAATATCGGTTACCTGAGCACCACGCGCACGCATAGCGGTAAAGGCTTCGTGACCGGGAGTATCAAGGAAAGTTATTTTTTGACCATTTTTAAGCTTCACGCTGTAAGCCCCAATGTGCTGAGTAATACCACCGCTTTCACCGGCAATCACATTCTCTTTTCGAATATAATCCAGCAAGGAAGTTTTACCGTGATCTACGTGACCCATTACAGTTACAATAGGAGCACGATCTTCAAGATCTTCAGGGTTCTCTTCAACAACTTCGGTAGTTTCCTCTACATCGGCAGTTACGAATTCAACTTCATATCCAAATTCTTCAGCTACGATAGAAAGAGTTTCGGCATCGAGACGCTGATTCATAGTCACCATCATCCCCAAAGACATACAGGCAGAAATCACCTGGGTTACAGGAACGTTCATCATTGTAGCCACTTCACTTACGGTAACGAACTCGGTTACCTTAAGCACCTTGCTCTCTGCGGCCTGCATTGCCTCCTCTTCGGTACGCTGGCGGTGTTGATCCCTCTTATCTCTACGATATTTAGCACCTTTACCTTTACCAGATTTCCCCTGAAGTTTTTCAAGAGTTTCACGCACCTGCTTTTGTACTTCTTCCTCGCTAGGCTCTTCCTTGGCGATTGGCCTTGCGCGTTTACGCCCACCTGCAGCAGCTCCACCTTTACGGGCCGCCTGTCCTGGCGCTCCTGGCTTCACATCCTTGCTTATACGGCGGCGACGTTTTTTACGCTTATCTTTCTTATCGTCGGCAGCTTTTTTGTCGTCTTTCTTTTTTTCAGGTTTTTTAAACTGACTAAGATCAATTTTTTCTCCTGTAAAATTAGGACCTTCAAGACGGGTATACTTGGTTTTAATGGTGTTCCCGTCGCCATCTTCAGCTTTTTCTTCTGGCTTAACCTCTTCCTTAGCCTGGGCAGGGGCCGGTTGGCTGGGTTCAGCTTTTTTCCCTGAAGTCTCTTCTTCTTTGGGAGCTTCTTTTTTAGTTTCAGGGGTCTCTTTAGAGGCAGCAGGCTTTTCGGCTTCTTTTGCCGGCTCTTCTTTTGGAGCTTCAGGCTGTGGCTTTTCCTTTTCGGGTTCCGGTTTTTTATCCAGATCTATCATCCCTACTTTTTTAGGTCCTGCCAACTTCGCGCGGGAGGAAACTACTTCCTCTTCCTGTTGCTTTGCTTTTTCTTTAGCCTCATCGGCCAGTCTTTTCTCCTCCAGCTCCTTTTCGCGGGCAATTCTAAGCTGCTCTTTTTCTTTTCGCTTCTCCTCGCCTACTTCTTTGGATTCAACCTTTTTAGACTTATCGGTCTGAAATTCATCGGAAAGCACCTGATAAATTTCAGAGGAAATTTTTGTGGTAGGACGCGCTTCTATCTCGTGACCTTTGGAGTTAAGAAACTCCACTGCCCTGTCTAGCGAAATATTGAATTCACGTAATACCTTGTTTAATCGCATTGTTTTTGCTTCTGCCATAAATAGCCCTCTAAATTAACCTCTTGTTTATTCTTGTAATTAAGTTATTCAGTTTTTTTATTCTTCAAACTCGGCTCTTAACACCCTTATCACTTCGCGAATGGTTTCTTCTTCAAGATCGGTTCGGCGTACCAAATCATCCAAATCCTGTTCCAAAATACTTTTCGCAGTATCCAGACCAATTTTGGAAAATTCCTTGATCACCCAATCTTCGATCTCATCAGAAAACTCACTCAACTCCACATCTTCTTCAACTCCTTCACGGTAAACATCTATTTCATAACCGGTTAACTGACCCGCTAATCTAATATTATGTCCTCCACGACCAATGGCTTTAGAAACCTCCTCGGGCTTTAATTGCACCTCGGCGGTTTTATTTTCTTCATCCAGTTTTATAGAAGTAATCTTCGCCGGGCTTAATGCACGGGTAATAAATAATTGATCGTTGTTGGTATAGTTGATCACATCTATGTTTTCGTTGCCCAATTCACGAACAATACTGTGTATTCTCGATCCTTTCATCCCCACACAGGCTCCTACCGGGTCTATTCTATCGTCGTAAGAATCTACTGCTACCTTGGCTTTTTCACCGGGAACGCGAACCACTTTTTTGATAGTGATTAAACCGTCAAAAACTTCAGGAATTTCCTGCTCGAATAATTTTTCAAGGAAAACAGGTGCAGTTCGGGAAAGAATAATAGTAGGCTTGTTACCTTTAAGCTCTACACTTTCTATCACCCCTCTTACATTTTCTCCTTTTCTGAAGAAATCTGAAGGTATTTGCCTGTCTTTTGGCAATATAATCTCATTTCCTTCATCGTCTATAAGTATGATCGCTCTGTGACGAATATGGTGCACTTCAGCCGTATAAATTTCGCCTTCAAGATCTTTAAAATGCTTATATATATTGGTGTTATCGTGCTCGTGTATCTTGGAAATAAGATTTTGACGCAGTGCCAGAATCGCTCTTCGACCAAGGTCTATAAGCTTAACTTCTTCAGAAACATCTTCACCCACTTCAAAATCGGGCTCAATTCTTCTGGCTTCGGTTAATGAGATTTCCTTGTTAGGGTCTTCTACCTCACCATCGGCCACTACCACCCGGTTTCTCCAAATTTCAAGATCCCCTTTATCGGGGTTAACAATTATATCGAAGTTGTCGTCTTCTCCATATTTCTTTTTCAAGGCATTTCTGAATACTTCCTCCAGGATGGCCATAAGAGTCACCCTATCTATCAGCTTATCATCTTTAAATTCTGAAAATGACTCGATCAAAGCGATATTTTCCATATCAATTTGTGATTAAAATGTTATCATAACTTTTGCTTCCACAATTGCCGCATAAGGAATCACGGCTTCTTTTTCTACAGTATGTTTTCCTTTACCCACCGGCTTAGGCTCACGCGCCTTCCAGTTAAGCTTTATTTCCTCTTCACCGGCTTCAACAAGATTGGCCTCAATGGTTTCCTCCTGAGTTTTCACCTGTAATTTTCTTCCTAAATTCTTTCTGAATTGTCTCGGAAATTTCAAGGGAGCAGCTACTCCGGCCGAGGTAACTTCAAGTGAAAAATCTTCTTCCTCGCGATCCAGATTGTGCTCAATTTTACGGCTTACCGCAATACAGTCATTTACCGAAACGCCCTGATCGCCGTCTATCACTACTTTTATGTGATTATCGCGACTAATTTCCAGGTCTATTAAAAATAAATAATTATTTTCTTCAAAAGCTTCTTCCAGCAATTTTTCTACTCTCTCCTGCAACATAGCTTATAAAAAGAGGGGACTTTCGTCCCCTCGCTGTACTTTTTTTAGTTTCAACGATGCAAATATAATAATAATATCCAAGAAAGAAAACCAGACTTCAAGGCAATTTCTATCCTCCCTTTTTCTAAGCCTATTATTTTGAAAGACTTAAATCACAAAGTGCCTTAGCCTACTAAAAAACCTTCGGCCTGGATCAAATTCACAAAATTAAAACCTGATCTATATCAGATCTGCAAGGAATTTCTTTAAATATTTAATTTTCCCAGAGCTTTTTTTGTAATTTTAATAAACTAATCAACTCTCTGCTTTACTTATGAAACGAATTCTGGTACCCACCGATTTTTCTGACCAGGCTGAAAATGCTCTGAAAGTTGCGGCCCAACTGGCCAAAAAATTTGATGCCGAGATTTTTCTCCTGCATATGTTGGAATTGCCCCTTCAACTTATCGACCCGGTGCAGGGTAGCGGAAGCCATAATTTACCTGAATCTATTTTCTTTATGAAACTGGCTCACCAAAGATTCGCCAAACTTCTGGCCAGACCCTTTCTAAAAGAGGTGAAGGTTCATGAGACCGTTTTATTCCATCAGGCTTTTGAAGGAATTATTGAAGTAAGTGAAGACAAAAAGTGCGATATTATCGTAATGGGTTCTCACGGGGCAAGCGGATTTAAAGAAATGTTTATTGGAAGCAACACCGAGAAGGTAGTACGTCTTTCAAAAATTCCCGTTCTGGTTATTAAAAAAGAAATTTCTCAGTTTAATATTGAAAATTTTGTATTCGCCACAGATGCCGACCTGGCCAACAAACACACTTTAAAAGCTGCCTATGAATTTGCTGAAAAACTTCAGGCAAAACTTCATCTCCTGTTTATAAACACCCCCAATAACTTTATCACAACCCAGGAAGCCTATGAGCGCCTGGAAGATTTTAGCAGCGGCACCGGGGTAACCAATTTTAAAAGCCACGTCTATAACGACATAAGTGTAGAAAAAGGAATTCTGAATTTTGCCCGCGATCTCGATGCAGGTTTAATTGGAATAAGCACTCACGGCCGTAAAGGTTTGGCCCACTTTTTTAATGGCAGCATTAGCGAAGATCTCGTGAACCACGCCCAAAGACCTGTAGTCACTTTTCGAATCTAAATAAAATTCTTTAAGGCTCCTTCACGAATGCATAACCAGAAATAATTCCAGAACGATTTGGTTTTATCTCTGGTTACTCTAATATTATCACGAGCGGCATCGCCAGTCTCGGCGTCATTATTTAAAATTAAATTGGCAAGGGCAGAGAGTACTTTATTTTTCCTGCTTCCGTCACTTCGCAGCACTTCTACTTTAAAGTCTTTATATACCAGTTTCATCTCCCCTTCGGCTTCGTTTCGATTTCCGCTAAAATCGAACTCCATAGAATCTATATTTCCTTTTGCCTCAACATTCATAGCCGTTTTCATAAACCTGTTCATCTGCTCATAGCCTACAGTCCCCATATTCCCGGAGATATTAAAGTAATCGGCTGTATTGCGAACATCAAAGCTCCAGTTAACTTTTAAAGGAGCCTGGCCCATAAAGCGGGTTTGCACATCTATCCTGGTTTGGGGAAAATCTTCAGTATCCATCCCAATATTGGTGAAATTATAAACACTTGCAGCCAATTGCGTAAATTCAATTTCACCGGGATCCCGGTCTTCATGCATACGCTCTTCATATAAGATCGACGTGTTTCTTAGGCGAATAGTATCGAATTTCACTTTTACCGGCAATTCCCTAATCATTTGCGAGTACATCGGCTTTTGCCTGGTATCATCTGGCTGCAATTTATCCCTGTAAACCTTTAGATTAGCGCTGAAAATTTCGGTTAGTGGATTTTTCAGAATCAAACTATCATTCTCCACCTGCCAATTCAATTGCTTAATTTGAATGGAATCTATATCGGCATAAAAATGGTCTTTTTCGTAAGGTATTTGCTTTTGGAATTCAGCCCTGCTGAAGAAAGATCTTAATTGCAATCGGGTTAAATTTCCAGAGCCATTATTTAGTTGAACTGGCCCAACATTTAGATAATGCTCTTTATTCAATCTAATAAACAGGGAGTCACCCTTATATTGATAGGAATTATAAGTAAAGGGAATCGTGCCCTGCAGGCTTTTGGAATTCAGTTTCCAATCCTGCACTTCCAGGCTGGAAAACTCGAGATATAATTGGTTTTTGGCGGTGTCGGTTTCCTTGAATTGAAGATTTCCATTATTGACGAATATTTTTTTAACAAGGATGTTCTCATCAAATTCTTTCTGCGGGTCTTTTTCTTCTTCATCGGGTGTTTCGGCAAAGACCTTGAATTTTGGATTATCCAAATGCAGTTCTCCTATAACTATATCTCCTTCCTGAAAATAGGTCCAGACATCGATATTATTAAGTTTCAGTTTTTTGGCCTCAAAACTTTTTCCTTTAAAAATATACTCCGCTTTTTCAAGAGAAGCGCTTCTATCCCAGACACTTACCGAAAGTTCATCGTAAGTGAAATGATTTTCTTCGAGTGCCGATTCCAATTCGGCCTGAAGTTTGTTTTCCAGAAAAATACTCAGAAGGTATCCTGCGATAGCGATTATTAGAATTATGATAAGGAGTGTGAGTGGAAGTTTGGTAGATTTTTTCAAGCGAGTTAATTTTTTTTAGTGTCAATTTACAAATCTTCAGGACTCCCAAAGGGGGTTTAAGAGTATTTAACTTAAAAAATTAACCCCCACATTTCCACATCGTTAAATTTTAGTCAAACTAAAATAAAGGCGAATTGCAGGTGGTATTTGGTTGTATATTTGGACCATAGAAACAATAAAAATATGTTATTCAAATTCAGCATAAAAGCATTATTCATAGCAGTGGAAATTTTCCTTGCTATCTACAGCTTCGTGATTAGCGATAGCTTGTGGATCAAATTCAGCTTCTTCGCAGTTACCGCTTTAATTGTTGCATTTGGAATCACAAAAATCATAAACAAACTGCTTCCTTTAGATAAGGATTATATTTCTACTGAACAGGAGGAAGAAGATATGGCAGTTTAATTTGAAAATTTACAGTAATCCTGAAATTGAAGATGGTGTAAGCGAAAGATTGCTGTAAAGAAAATCCGGTGAAAAAATTTCATCGGATTTTTTTTAGCTTTAATTCTATGAAACTTATTTGCGTTGCCGATACCCACAATCAACATCAAGCCCTTCAATTACCTTATGGAGATGTTTTGATACATGCAGGAGATTTTTCAGATCATGGCAATGAAAAAGAAACCAGGGATTTTATAAATTGGCTGGCAGCCCAACCACACCCCTATAAAATTTTCATAGGCGGCAATCACGATTTTTACCTGGAAAATCCTGTTTCAGATAATCTTTTAAGTAAGCTCCCCAAAAATGTTTTTTATTTAAAAGACAGTGGTATTACTATTAATGGTTTCGAATTTTGGGGTTCGCCTTATACCCCAGTGAGGGCACGATGGGCATTTAGCCGTGAAAGAGGTCCCGATATAAGAAAGCACTGGGAAAAAATTCCTGAGAGCACCCAGGTTTTAATCACCCATAGCCCCGCTTATGGAATTTTAGACAACCTGTATATAGACGGCAGGCACGTAGGCTGTGAAGAACTCGCCACGCAACTCAAAAGAATTCAACCAAAAATTCACGTTTTTGGTCATATTCACGAAGCTCACGGCAGCAGCACTAAAAATGGCATTACCCACATCAACGCTTGTTACCTGGATCATCGCTATAGAATTATGAATAAGCCAATTCAAATTCAGCTTTAATCTTATTCTGCTGAAAATTAGGGGTTTTCCCTGTGTAGTTGTAGGAATATCTCTACAAGCTTTGGCATAAGGCTTAACATAAAGCTAAAAAAGATCGATGAGGCGTTAAATATTTACTAATCAAAAGTTTATTAGCCTTTTTTTAACAGGAAATGTATTCTTCTATACTAATTTAGCCCCGTAATACTAACGCAAATAACCATTCTAATGAACAACATTACGCCTACCGAGATGATAATAGATGAAGTAAAGAATCTTATTTCCTATAGTATTTCGAACCTGAATCAGGACGCTTCAAATTATCAAACCCTACATAGAGCAATTATCAAAAAATATTTTGAAGCTATAAATGTAGTGATCAATTATGACGAACAAACTGTAGATATGCAGATTCCCGTTGGAAAAAGACAGTACACCAGCATCACTTTCGAATGTCAGGAACTGGAAAGATTTTTAAAGGCCTGCCTAAAGAAAGATGAAAAAAGCACTTACTTCTACCAAAATCTTTTAAGCCATTACAATATCACCCACGCAGCCTAATACTGAAAAAGAAAGATTACAATTGAAAAACTACGGTCCCTACGCCGTGGTTTTTCTTTTTTAAGGATAATTGCAATTAATAACCTAAGCGCAGCTGTGTTCCTACTAAATTATTTATTTTTGAAACCCACAGGAAAATTTCAAATTGCAGGAAATGAGTAAGAACAAAACTTCACCTAAATCCCAGGCCCAGAACTTTATATTCGGCCGTAGGAATTATCTCTTTATGTTTATTGGCTTAGCGGTGATTGCCCTGGGTTTCATCTTAATGGCCGGCGGCGGTAATGAAGATCCTAATATATTTGATCCTGCTGTATACAACTTTCAGCGTATCAGGCTGGCTCCTACTCTTGTTTTAATTGGTTTTGGCATTCAGGTATATGCTATTTTGCTAAATCCCCACAAAAAATAAATCTCTGTGAACGAAATTGATGCTGCAATCCTTGGAGTAGTTCAGGGACTAACAGAATTTCTCCCTGTTTCCTCCAGCGGTCACCTGGAACTTGGAAAAGCTATTTTGGGAGACACAAGCTTACCTAAAGAGTCTTTAATGTTTACAGTGGTTTTGCATTTTGCCACAGCATTAAGTACCATTTTGGTTTTTAGAAAAGATGTTTGGGAAATCTTAAGCGGACTTTTCCAATTTAAATGGAATGAAGAAACCCATTTTTCCTTAAAAATCATCATCTCGATGATTCCGGCGGCCTTAATAGGCTTTTTCTTTGAACAGGAAATGGAAATACTCTTCTCCGGAAATATTATTCTGGTAGGTTTTATGCTAATACTCACGGCCCTCCTATTATATCTTGCCGACAAAGCTAAACATACCGAAAAGAAAGTAAGCAAATTAAAGGCTTTCATCATTGGAGTCTCACAGGCCATTGCCCTACTACCGGGAGTTTCCCGAAGCGGTGCCACCATTGCTACTTCAGTACTTTTGGGAGTGGATAAAAGCCGGGCAGCGCGATTTTCTTTTTTAATGGTAGTCCCTCTTATATTAGGAAAAATAGCTAAAGATCTCCTGGATGGTAACCTGAGCGAAAGCACTGGAGAAATCCTGCCCTTAATAATAGGATTCATTACCGCATTTATTTCAGGAATTATTGCCTGCACCTGGATGATCAAACTGGTGCGCAAGAGCAAACTTTCCTACTTTTCTATATACTGTTTTATAGTAGGGGTGACGGCTATTTTTGTAGGATATTATAATTAAATTTTCTTCTGAAGAATTATGAGCAAAGAGCAACTTAATGCCGAAGATTTTAAGCTGGGCCAGATTTTGCTTATCGACAAACCCCTGGAATGGACCTCTTTTCAGGTGGTTAATAAGTTGCGATGGCTTATAAGAAAGAGCTTTGGAATTAAAAAAATCAAGGTGGGTCACGCCGGAACCCTGGATCCCCTTGCCAGTGGCCTTCTAATTATTTGTACCGGAAAATTCACAAAGAAGATTGAACTTCTGCAGGGTCAGGAAAAGGAATATACCGGGATCATTAAATTTGGGAATACCACTCCAAGTTTTGATCTGGAAACCCAACCCGACCAGCATTTTGAAACCTCACATATCACAGCTGAAGATTTACATGAAGCTACCAAAGATTTTATTGGAGAAATCGACCAATACCCGCCAGTATTTTCAGCAATAAAAAAAGATGGGAAACGGCTTTATGAATATGCCAGGCAAAATGAAGAAGTAGAAGTAAAACCCAGGAAGGTAAGTATTTCGAAATTCGAAATTGATACTGATGATTTTCCGGAAGTCAAATTTAGGGTGGTTTGCAGCAAGGGCACTTATATTCGAAGCCTGGCACACGATTTTGGAAAAGCCCTAAACAGCGGCGCCCACCTGGCAGCTCTTCGCCGAACCCGCATTGGAGATTATAAAGTTGAATCGGCACTGAGCATAGAGGAATTTGAAAATTCATTACCTTCACGAGACTAAGGGACTGATTTTTGCCGTTTTGGTACTACAGTTCAAGGCTCAATATGGATTTTTTCGATAAACATAAGGCTCTAATTCTCACCGTACTCGTATGCTCGGTTGTGGTACTGGCACTATATAATTTTTCATTATCCAAAAAACAGCAATACACTTCAGAAATGCTGGTAAGTCTCGAAGAAATAAAAGATGAGCCGCAAGAGGAAGAGGAACCCGAAGAAGAAGCCAAAGAGATCGAGCGTTCCAATCCAAGTCAAACTCACCGGGCTTTTAATGAAGAGGAAGAAGCAAGGGAAGAAAATTTTAACCGCAGGTTAAATGACATTTTCGATCGCAATTCGGCACAACAGGAAGAGACCTCAGAGAATGAATCTGAAAACGCTTCCGGCAGTTACCAGATGAATAGCAATTCTACCTATTCCCGGAGGAAACAATCACACGGAAACAATACTTCCGAAGCAATTTCAGAGAAAACGGGCGGGATTCGCAATTCCAATATTTCGTTTGTCTTGAAGGGCCGCAATGCCATTCATATTCCCAATCCCATCTACACCTGTGACCGGGCGGGAAAAGTTGTGGTGAATATTCAGGTTGACGCCAATGGCAGAGTGACCTCAGCAAGCATTAACAAGAGTAGTTCGAGCACCAATAATGAATGTATTTTTCAGAATGCTTTAGATTATGCACGCGGTGCCGTTTTTACTGAACTCGCCGGGAGAAACGAACAACCCGGCACTATAACTTATCACTTTCAGCCATAATGGAAAAAAATCGATGCCACTGGTGCAAAGGCGATGACTTGTATGAAGCCTACCACGACGAGGAATGGGGAGAACCGGTGTATGACGACGCCACCATATTTGAGTTTTTAATCCTCGAGACTTTCCAGGCCGGACTTAGCTGGATCACAATTCTGCGGAAGAGGGAAAATTTCAGGAAAGCCTTCGACGATTTCGATTATGAAAAGATCGCTGCCTATACAGATGCTAAGTTAGAAGAGCTGATGCAGGATTCCGGGATTATTCGCAACCGGCTAAAAATTAAGGCTACGCGAAGCAACGCACAGGCCTTTATAGAAATCCAGAAAGAATTTGGAAGTTTCAGCGATTATATTTGGAGTTTTGTTGACGGAAAGCCCATTCAAAATCATTTAAAAGACTCCCGAAATGCCCCGGCCAACAGCCCAATTAGCGACAGTCTAAGCAAAAATCTCAAAAAACGCGGATTCAAATTTGTGGGTTCTACCGTGATGTACGCCCATATGCAAGCCACGGGAATGGTAAATGATCATCAGGTTGATTGTTTTAGATACAGAGAATTGACACCTTAAAAATTCAATCCAAAAACTTTAAAAAATTCTCTCTTGAAATTTCTTTTGCCCCAAGGCTTTCAAGGTGTGGGGTATAAATTTGGCAGTCTACCAGCTTAAGCCCTTTGTTTTTATAAAATTCTATCATCTTTATAAATGCGAGTTTGGAAGCATTATTTCGGCGGGTAAACATACTTTCCCCGCAAAACACCTTATTATCGGCTAACCAAATTCCGTATAAACCTGCAATGAGAAGTTCTCCTTCCCAAATCTCTACCGAGCGGGCAACGCCATTTTTGTGCAATTTAAGGTAGGCAGCGATCATCTCTTCGGTTATCCAGGTACCATCCTGTCCCTGCCTGGGGATTTCTGCACAGTTTCTAATCACCTTTTCAAAAGCTTCATCGAAGCTTATGCGATAGGGATGATTTCGCAAAACCTGCTTCATACTTTTTGAAATTTTGAGATCTTCCGGAAAAAGCACCATTCGGGGATCTGGGCTCCACCACAAAACGGGTTGATCTTCGCTATACCAGGGGAAAATTCCGCGGGAATAGGCATCGAGGAGACGCCTCTCACTTAATTCCCCACCAATGGCCAGCAAGCCATCTTCATTAGCCAAATGTACCGGAGGGAAATTTTCATAAAAATGAGCATCTTTCAAAACCCGTGGATTTCAGTATTAAAAAGTTAAAAATAAAAAACCCGGCGAAGTTGCCGGGTCATTTTTATAGAATTTTAGAACGGTAAATCGTCGTAATCTTCTTCGTTAAGATTATTGGCCGGTTCAAATTGATCTGGCGGAGGAACATCCTGTGATCCCGGCTGAGATGCCTGCAAATTTTCAATTCTCCAACCCTGTACAGAGTTGAAATACTTGGTTTCTCCCTGCGGGCTCACCCACTCTCTTCCGCGAAGATTTATACCCACCTTCACCGGCTGGCCTACCTGGAAATTGTTCAATAAATCGGTTTTATCCTGAACAAATTCGATAAGAATATGCTGCGGATATTGCTCCTCGGTGGTCACCACCATTTCTCTTTTTCTGAACCCATTATTACCAAAGGTTTTGGTGTCGCTAATAAGTTTAATCTTTCCTTGTACTTCCATCTTTTCTTATTTTGCTAATAGTATTTTCCAGGCTTCGAGCGGTTGATCTCTTTCCAGAAATTTTCTGGCCTGGTTATGAATTTCATTAATATTTCCTTCTTTTACAAGGTTGGCAAGTTCGGGATTTTCTTTTAAAAATCCATCGATTTCTTCATTTTGAGGAAGAGCTTCAACATTGCCTAATTTTCCCAGGTCATTTCCTGTAAGGCTGTTACTCCACCTAATTTCTTCAGGAATAGCATCTACCCCAATTCCCAAAGTCGATAATGGTTTTGGCACTTCAAACATCCCCATATTGGCTCGTGTATACCAGTTACCTCCCATTCTGGCGACCTGATCTATCTTATGCTGATCTATAAATCCGCTTTCATCCAGGATTTCTTCTTTGATATGCATTTTTACCACCTCACAAATCACCAGGTTTCCTGCACCACCCTCCTGGCCAAGTTCCACAACCTCCTTAACCTTACATTCAAATTGCACCGGAGATTCTGCTACCCGTGGCGGTTTTACCAAGTCTGAAGGAAGCATAGTTAAACCGGCTTTTTCAAATTCGTTAACGCCCTCGGCATATTCGGTGCTGGAAAGTGACATTTGTTGCACAATATCATAATTCACGATATTAATCACCACTTCGGGCACCGCCTTTACATTCGTGTAGGAATGTTTTACGGTATTGTCTCTTCCGCGACGTGCAGGTGAGAATATTAAGGTAGGCGGATTTGATCCAAAAACATTAAAAAAACTGAACGGAGAAAGGTTTACCCTGCCCTGCTCATCTACAGTGCTGGCAAAGGCTATGGGCCTGGGGCCTACTGCTCCAAGCAAATATTGATGAAGTTTTCCCGTACTAATTTCCCGGGGGTCTATACTCAGCATATCTTAAATTTTAGCAAAGGTAACGAAACAGGCAGGGAATGTAAAGTAGGCTTTTACATTATATTCATTCAAAAACTATATCTTTAAATCGAAAAATTCACATCTAAGTTTACATGAATTTTACCGATGAGCGAAGCTTTAACCGTTGGTTTATTGTTGTTGCCTGCCTGGTGGTGATTGGCC
This sequence comes from Salegentibacter haimaensis, assembly GCF_054121495.1. Lineage (NCBI taxonomy): Bacteria > Pseudomonadati > Bacteroidota > Flavobacteriia > Flavobacteriales > Flavobacteriaceae > Salegentibacter > Salegentibacter haimaensis. Next base: position 543,348 of record NZ_JBSYGH010000001.1, on the reverse strand, counting down.
TGGTACTGTGGAATACCTCTATATTTTTTCAGCGATTAAAAGAAGATGAGCGGGCAAAAATGAATATCTGGGCCAAGGCCCAGGAAGAACTGCTCACGGCAACCGAAGAGAGTGAACTCGACCTCATCCTGGAAATTTTAAATAATAATACAAGTATTCCCATTATTCACACCAATGCCGAGGGGGAAATCGCCTATACTACCAATATCGACCCGGCGATTCTGGATAAACCTCAAAAGGCCCGGGACCTGCTCGCCCAGATGAAATCTGAAAATGAGCCGCTCACCATCAATTTGGGTGACGGGGAAGAACAACATATTTTCTATGGAAATTCGCCCGCCTTAACCAAACTCAAATATTACCCCATTGGTTTAACCCTCATCGGGTTTTTATTTATAGGAGTGGTTTATTTTTTCTACACTACTACAAAAACCAGTGAACAAAATAAACTCTGGGCCGGGATGGCAAAGGAAACCGCACATCAAATAGGCACGCCCTTGTCCTCACTAATAGGGTGGACCGAAATTTTAAAAACCGAAAATGTCAACCCCGGGTATGTGGCAGAAATGGAAAAAGACATAGACAGGCTACGCACTATAACCGAGCGATTTTCTAAAATCGGGTCCTCTCCCATTCTCGAAAAAACCGATTTGGTAAAAGCTACAAAGGATACATTCGACTACCTTAAAGCTCGCAGCTCAAAACTTGTTGACTTTAATCTAAAAGTTCCAGCAAATTCTATCCCGGTGAAGTTAAATGATCGTTTATTTAGCTGGACTCTCGAGAACCTGGTTAAAAATGCCATTGATGCTATGAGAGGAAAAGGGAGCTTAGAGTTAGAAATAAAGGAGGATCATAAATGGGCTCACGTCTTCGTAAGAGATACCGGTAAAGGTATAGACAAGAGTAAATTTCAACGAATTTTTGAACCCGGGCATACCACTAAAAAAAGAGGCTGGGGCCTTGGTCTTTCACTTGCCAAACGCATTATCGAAGAATATCACCGCGGAAGGATAAAGGTAGAGCATTCAGAAATCAATAAAGGAACCACCTTTAAAATCTCCCTTCGAAAATTGCCCGCTTAAAGGTTAACGTGAATCGATTGCGCCAGTTCTTCGAACTCTTCTTTGGTCATTTCCAGGTTATTGGAAAAATCCATGTCGTTCATCGAATTCAGCGGAATAAGATGTACGTGCACGTGTGGCACTTCCAAACCAACCACTGCCATTCCTACTCTCTTACAGGGAACGGTTTTTTCAAGGGCCAGGGCTACCTTTCGTGAAAAACGCATCAATTCCTGGTACATCTCTTCCTCCAGGTCAAAAATCTTATCTACTTCTTTCTTCGGAATGCATAGGGTATGCCCCTTCGCATTTGGATTCACATCCAGGAAAGCCAAAAATTGGCTGTCTTCGGCAATTTTATACGCCGGAATTTCTCCTTTTACGATTTTGGTGAAAATTGAAGCCATATCTAAAATTGGTTAGTGTCTATAAATATAAAATCCTTTTCTCAAGTCCTAAGTTAATGGAATGGGAAAAGGATTCCTGATTTTGTTAAAGCCCTGCAGGATTATTCCCGCCAAATTTCGAGCACTTCAAAGGTCATAGTGCCGCTGGGCACCTGGATCTCGGCTGTATCGCCAACCTGTTTACCCAATAAACCCTTACCGATAGGAGAATCTACAGAAATTTTCCCCGTTTTAAGATCGGCTTCACTTTGAGCTACCAGTTTATATTTCATTTCGGCACCGGTGGCTTTGTTCTTAATACGAACAAATGAATGCACCAATGCTTTTGAAGTATCCAACTGAGATTCGTCTATAAGCCTGGCACTGGCCACAATTTCTTCCATTTTTGAAATTTTCAGCTCCAGTAAGCCCTGGGCTTCCTTGGCGGCATCATATTCGGCATTTTCACTTAGATCACCCTTATCGCGGGCTTCGGCAATTGCCTGTGAAGCTTTGGGACGCTCTACATCTTTGAGATAATTCAATTCATCTCTTAATTTTTTTAGGCCCTCTTCTGTATAATAAGATACTTTACTCATAACTTCCTACTTTATAAAATACAAAAAATCCCATGTGACACGGGATTTATCCTAACAAATATAATAAATTTAAGATTTGAAAACAATTGTTAAGTACTTTCAATATAAGAGCCTCTAATGAAGAATAAATTCCTGATACTATGCCTTGCATTTCTGGCATTGAGCTGCGAACCCGATGATGATAACCGACAAAGAAATCCTAATTTAGTAGATGTGAATTTCAGGCTTCAGCTTAATCTCGATTTACCTGAATATAATGACCTGCGATATCCCGGAAACAGCTTTGTTACCTATAATTACGGCGTTCGCGGTATTGTGGTTTACAACATTAATAATTCCCAATATTCTGCTTTTGAATTAAGCGATCCTAACCACCCGCCCAATCAATGTTCGGCGATGGCCGTAGAAGGAATTCTTGCCACCTGCCGCTGTGATGATTCTAACTCTTATAATATAATCACGGGAGAACCCAGCGAAGGTGAACTTCGCTACGGAATGAAACCATACCGGGTTGAAAGACGCGGGAATATGATCGAAATCTATAATTAAAAAACAGGCCCCTTCTGAAGTACAGAAAGGCCCGTAATTTTAAAATTTTAAGGTCACCCCTACAAGGAAATTTGTAGTGGCCTGGGGATAATAACCTGCTCCATCTAAAGTTTGTAGGCCCGAAGGTATTTGCTCATTAGGAATATCGAAGGTGTAGTAGTATCCGTTAGAAACATATTCTACTCCAAAGATATTGTTCACCAGGCCTGTCAACAAGACCTCTTTAAAAACGCTGAAGTCTCTCAGGGTATATTGCACATTAAAATCGTTGATGAAATAGGAATCGAGTTTAGAATTTTCAGCTTCGATATTGCTCATATACTGGCTACTTACATATTTTGAAAGCAAACTAATATTCCAATTGGGTGTGGGGAGGTAGGTGAAAATATTTCCGGCAACCACCGATGGAGAATAGGAAATTTCGGTATTTCCGAAGTCTACCAGTTCTCCATCCCAGGTAGAGACAAAATCGATATTTTGATTCCTGCTCCAGGCCAGGTTGGGGCGCACTACAAATTTTTCAGCAAGATTAATGGTGGCATCTATTTCCAAACCTAACCTGTAACTCTTACCGCTATTCTCACGCACAAAGGAACCCACCTCATCGATCCCGCCGGTTAGCACCAGTTGATTGCGATAATCCATAAAATACAGGTTGGTATTCAGTTTAACCCTGGAGGAATTAAAACGCCAGCCCAGTTCATAGTCGTTCAATTCTTCGGGCTCGGGGTTTCCATTTTCGTAATCCCGCCTGCTTGGTTCCCGGTGAGCCCTGGCAAAACTGACATATAGCCTGTTTCGATCATCGAATTTATAGGTTAATCCGGTTTTGGGATTGAAGAAATTCATCTCGTCATCTACCAAAAATTCATTTTGATTAGACAACACCCCTTCGGTTTCATAGGTTACCCGGCGGTATTGTAAATCTATATAAGCTGCCAGTTTTTCATTAATGGCAAAATTGGTTTTTCCGTAGATATTGAAATCATTTTTATAAGCCACGTTTTCATAATAGGGCTCGTATGGTTCATTATTTCGGGCAAAACGAGTGTAGATCACCTCTCCAAAATGATCGCCTATGTAGCGATTCCAGCCCCCACCAAGAGTTACATCCCAGGTATCTTCTTCATAATTCAAACTATAGGTGGTGCCATAAAAATGATTGTCGAGCCACTTGGTTCCCACCAGGTCGCTGTTGGTTACCAGATCACCTTCAGCCATAAAAGGACTTAATCCAAACTCCTCCAGGCTGGCGTCCTGTTCGAATTCTTCGTAATAACCCCTTCCATAGGTGTAATGCAGGGCAAAATTTGAAGACCAGTTATCATCATATTTTTGATTCCAAAGTAACTGGTAGTGGTCCTGTTTATAATTATCGGTTTGATTTTCGTAAAAACGGGTATTCCCCTGCGGATCTACGTACTCCCCGGCCGGGTTATATCTTCTGTTGGTGGCCAGGGTTTCGGCATCTATCCCGTACCAGGCCTGGTAAGTTCTTTCGCTTCCGCCAAAAGTTAGGGCCTTAACCAGGGTATTATCATCTACATACGAAGCCTGTAAAAAATAGGATTTTAAATCGCTGCTTGCACGGTCTATATAGCCATCACTTTTAATCTGGGATGCCCTCCCGGCAAATTCCCAGTTTCCGTTCAGGAGGCCGGTGCTAAATTTAAGGGTATGCTTTCGGGTATTAAATGAGCCTACGCTATTAGCCAACTCGGCTGAAGCTTCTTCCTGATGCCCATCGGTTAAGATATTCAAACTGGCCCCAAAGGCTCCTGCTCCATTGGTAGAGGTTCCCACCCCGCGCTGCAGCTGAAGGCTTTCTACTGATGATGCAAAATCCCCCAGATTCACCCAGAAACTTCCCTGGCTTTCAGCATCGTTATAGGGTATCCCGTTAATAGTAACGTTTACACGTGTGGCGTCGCTACCCCGAACACGAATTCCGGTGTATCCCACTCCGGCCCCGGCATCACTGGTGCTCACCACGTTAGGCATATAATTCATTAAAATTGGAATATCCTGGCCCAGGTTTCGTTGTTCGATCTCCTCGCTGCTCAGGTTGCTGTAGGTAATAGGAGACTCGGCATTTACCCTTACCGAGGAGAGAAACACCTCATCGAGCACTTCGCGGGAGCTTCCCAGGTCTACATTTAAAACCCGGTTTTCGGTTAAGTCTACTTCCCGGCTTACGCGATTTCCGAATACAAAGGTGATTTTGTAGCTGCCTTCTTCAAGTTGCAGGCTATAATTTCCATCGGGACCGGTTTGGGTACCCTGGTTAGAGTTCTCTACGATTATCGAGACCTGCGGCAGGGCCTGGTCGTTTCGGGTCACCTGACCCTCTAAAGTGTAAGTTTGTGAAATTGCCGGAAGACTAAGTAATAACAGACCGGCGAAAAATAATACAGTTTTCATTCGTAATTTTGAGTTTACGAATAAAAGGGGCGATTATTCTGATTAAAAAATTAAATAAAAAAATCCTGAAACTGCCCGGGTTAAAATTGGGGCAACATCAGGAGTACATACAAAGCGCTTTGCGTTTTCCCTTGGCAGCATTACCTGCCCAGGTTCATTGGGTATGATCTCAGCCCCGGTAACCCGGGACACCCCTTTGAGATTTGCCGCAAAGGTAATAAGCTTTTTTAGTATAACAAGAGCCTTGTATAGAAATTGGTGTAATTTTGGCTGTTCAATATGGAAATGCTTAATACTAAACGCTCTATAACTTTTAAGGTGCTTGCCGCCTACCTTCTGTTGGCTGCGCTTGCCGCGGTTTCGGTGTGGTTTGTTTATTCCCAATGGGAATCATACACCCAGTTAAACCAATCAAATTCCAGCAACAACGACAAGTTATTCCTGGTGAGTGAAATTACCACCAGCCTGTACGAGACCGAAAATATTAGTCGCCGGTTAATACAAACGGGAAACGAGGGTGACCTGGAGCTTTATCGAAATGAGCTGGATAGCATTAGAAAGGATGTTAGAATTTTAAAAAATTCATATTCAGACAGCCTAATGCAATCTGAACTGGATAGCATTAGCATACTCCTCAACCGAAAAACCTCAAACCTTGAGGAACTCTTCAAACTGCGGGAACAGGATCGCAACACCAACTATTACTCACAGGTGCTTCAGGAATTAAGAAAGGTAAACGAGTCTTTTGATCCTAATTACGATGAAAGATTTGCCAATTTAGAACCCCACCAGCGCAGGGTACTCATCAGATTGCTGGAATATTCCCGGGAGGATAATGCCCAGCAAATCACCAATCAAACGGCCGATTCTATCATTGGTTCGGTAAAAAACGTGTTAGCCGAACTGGAAGCTGCCAACAGGCGCTTCAGGCAAACCGTGAACAAAAAGGAGAATGAACTGCTGGAAAATGATGTAATCTTAAACCAGCAGCTTCGAAAATTATTAACTTCCATAGAACAGGAAGAACGCCTTAGTTCTTTGGAAAGGGCTGAAGCATCAGAGCAAATGCTTTCAGACTCTTACCTCATCATTATTATTGCAGGCTCAATAAGCTTTTTTATAATCCTGATTTTTATTATTCTTATAATTCAGGATGTAAGCCGAAGTCACCGCTACAGGCTTCAGCTTGAAGAAGCCAAGGTCTTTGCCGAGTCCCTCTTGAAAAGCCGGGAACAATTTATGGCTACTATCACCCACGATTTGCGTTCACCTTTAAACACGTTGATTGGGTATACCGATTTGCTCAAGAAATCTGGTTTAAACAACAAACAAAGCCATTACCTGTCTCAACTTAAAAAATCATCAGATTTCATCCTGCACCTGGTTAACGATCTTTTGGATCTTTCGAAACTCGAAGCGGGGAAAATGCTAATTGAAAAACTTCCGTTTAACGCAAAAAATTTAATTGAAGATAGTGTTTATAACTCTCTGCCGGCCAATAGTGATAAACCCGTAAATGTTTGGGTAGACGCCGACGAAGACACCTCGGTACAGGTACTCAGCGACCCCTTTAGAATTAAACAAATCATCACCAATCTGGTTACCAACGCCTGGAAATTTACCGAAGAAGGCGAGATAAAGGTTTCAGTGCATTTAAAAAAGGAAATCGAAGATAGCTACAGCCTTTACATAAAAGTAAAAGACACGGGCATTGGAATTTCTGAAGATAAACAAGAGGCGATTTTTGAAGAATTTAGCCAGGAAAACAGCAGCATTGAGCGCAATTACGGCGGCACAGGACTCGGTTTGAGCATCACCAGGAGATTAACCAAATTGCTTAAAGGCGATATAAAACTTCAAAGTGAAGCAGGAAAAGGAAGCGAATTTACCGTGTGCATTCCTGTGGTTAAATTACCGGCGACGGCCAGCTTTGAATTGGAACCCGAAATACCTGAAAACAGGCCTAATCTGGACGGAAAAAGAGCCTTGGTGGTAGACGATGAAAATTCCCAGCTGGCTTTAACTCAGGAACTGGTAAAAAGTTTGGGCCTTAGTTGCGCCCGGGCCAATAACGGAAATCAGGCAATGGAAATTTTAAAGACCGAAAAAATTGACCTGGTTTTAACCGATATTCAAATGCCGGGCAGTGACGGCTTTGACCTGATTAAAAATATTCGCGAAAACAGCAAATTAAAACACATCCCTGCCATTGCCCTGTCGGGTCGCACCGATGTAGATGAAGAGGTATATAGACGGGCCGGTTTCCAAAAAAGCCTTTTAAAACCTTACAAACCCGCGGCCCTTCTAAACAGTATTGAAGAAATTTTTAAGCTGAAGATCGATAGAAAGGAACGACCTCAGTTTTCTTCAGAAGTAAATAATGGTTTTAGCCTGGAAGAAATTCACGAATTTTCGGGTGGAGATGCAGGGGCTATGCAGGTAATTATCAAAGCTTTTTTACACAGTTCTGAAGCTAACCTCGAAGATCTTAAAAAGGCCCACGCTGCTAATAATGTAGAAGATATGGCCAGAATCGCTCATAAAATGCTGCCTATGCTGAAGCAGTTAAAGGCCTTTCACATCACCGTTTACCTTGAAAAACTGGAATTAAAACAGAAAATTTCTGAACAGGATTGGGGTGAACTTATTGAGCGTATTCAGGTATTAATGAGACAATTGGAGACTGAAATTACAGTTTAATCCCGTACTGTTTTAATTTATTATATAGGGTCTTTCTATCTATAGACAGCATTCTGGCCGCTTTGCTTTTATTACCACCGGTTTTTTCCAGGGCATCGAGTATGAGTTGTTCCTCATTTCGATTTTTAAACAGGCCGTAGTCCGATTCAGATTTTGTTGCTGTTGCAATTTCGTGAGGCAAAACTTTTAAAGGAATAAGGTCATCCTGGGTGAGCAAAACTGCTCTTTTCACCATATTCTTTAGCTCCCTCAAATTTCCGGGCCAATCGTAATTTTTAAATGCCTGGATGGCGTTTTCAGAGAAACCTACCACGTTTTTTTCCAGTTCCCTGTTGGCTTCTTCCAGGAAAAAATCTGCAAAAAGCATCAAATCTTCCTTGCGTTCTTTAAGTGAAGGCACTTTAATCGAAAATTCGTTTAATCTATGATACAGGTCTTCCCGAAATTTACCCTCTCTTACACTTTGGCTCAAATCTTCGTTGGTGGCGGTAATTACCCGTATGTTAACTTCTATTTCTTTATTGCTTCCTACAGGTTTTATCTTTCGTTCCTGAAGTGCCCGCAGCAATTGAACCTGTAATTCGTAGGTAAGATTTCCTATTTCATCAAGAAACAGGGTTCCCCCGTTAGCCGCTTCAAAATGTCCTGTTTTATCATTTATAGCACCTGTAAAAGAGCCCTTTAAATGCCCAAAAAACTCGCTGGAAGCTAATTCCCGTGGTATAGCGCCACAATCTACCGCAATAAATGGCTTGTCTTTTCTCTTGCTTTTGTTATGGATGCTTTTGGCCACCTGCTCTTTCCCGGTACCACTTTCACCCATAATCAAAACCGACATATTGGTTGGAGCTACCAAATCTATATAATCGTTGAGCTTAACTGAAGCATCACTAAAGCCTTCCACAAATTCTGAAGAAGTCTCGGTTGAATTTGCGGGTTGAGTTTTTTCTGGTTTGGTTTGGGGAGATTCTTTTAACTCGCTAATGCCAGCCTCTTTTGTTTTCTGCGCGTTTTCTATGGTTTGCAGGATAGATTCAGGTCTGAAGGGTTTGGAAACATAATCGAAGGCCCCGGCTTTCATCGCTTCCACGGCCATACTAATTTCAGCATAACTCGTCATTACGATTACCTGAGTCGCGGGATTCTTGGCTTTCACTTCCTTTAAAATTTGAAGCCCATCTGAATCGGGTAGGCGAACATCTGTAATTACCAGAGGGAAATCGGCAGTTTGAATCTGCTTTAAAGCTTCATTGGCAGAAAATGCGTGAACCACTTCATAATTTCGCTTTTCCAGAAAAGTCTTCAACATGGTCCCAAAGGCCACATCATCTTCTACAATGAGAATTTTAGTCATATTATCTATTTTCAGAGACTGCTAACTGCAAATTTAACAATCTTGAGCTCACCACTTTCAAAATTAAACATAAAAAAAGAGGCCTCAAAGCAGACCTCTTTTCCTAACATTCTAAATTATTAACCTGTAACTGCTGGAATCCATTTACAATGCATTTATCAAATACTTCTCTTTTCATCTTTCTTATGCCAGCCTGAGTCTTTTAAGTGTTAGTTGTGGTAGACTCAAAATCGCATAAACCAAACTTCGGGAGGCTATTTACGATTTTTAATTAATCGCGTATTTGATATTTTCATTGGTGCCGGGAGAGTTGGTTTCTCTTTAACCCCGGCTGTTTTGCTTTAAAAAACCACCGGATTTAGGGTTTCCGGTGGTTCATCTTACTTAACCTAATTTAGAGCGAAGCTCTATTCTTCATACGAATCCTTATCTTTTTTCTTTTTGTCTTTATCGATCCAATTACCGTCCTGGTCGATATAAGCTTTTTCGGTCTCCCCGTTTACATTTAGTTTAAGTTTGTAAACTACCTTTCCATCTTTTTCTTTCATCCAGGCTTCTTCGGTAACTGCCCCATTATAATCGGTCATCACAGCATCTTTAATAGCCTGCGGAAGGGTAACTACATCTACCTCGGTATAATCATCCTGCATAGATTTAGCCTCGGTTTCAACAGTGGCATTTACTTCTTCAATTTCTCCTTCGGTTTGTGCCTGCATAGTTTGAGTAGCTAAAAGCATACCTGCGGCGGCCATTAATGATAATCCTAACTTTTTCATAATACTAAGTTTTTTAAGTTTAAAGTTTTAATTCTTGATGTATAGAGGAATAATTATACCAAATTCATATTTTTTTGCATAATTCCCTGTCTATCAAAGACTGAGAGATATCCTGGATTTTGTCTTGGGAAAATTTTATGTAGAAATGCCTTGATTTAAGGGATAATTATGTAGAAAACTGCTTCAGGACCAAAAAAAAGAGGCCTAAAAAAGGCCTCTTAATTCTCCGAAAATCTAAATTATACAACAGTTATCCACGCTGTTGTGCTTTAGTTATGTGAATCAGTTTTATCTAACTCAGGTTATGCTTAGAAAAAATCATTCCACAGGATGTAATTTCCTACAAATTACTGAATCGCAAATCATTATAAATAAAAACGAATCATAAAAAAATTAAGAAAGCACCCCAGTTTCCCCGATCCGCTCCACACTAGTGTAGAAAAACTACACACTACTTTAATGGGTTTTGGCGATTGGCTTTTTTCTCTGCGTTCAATTTTTTATTTCGAAGGCGTTTTAATTTGGAGGCACGGGATACCCCGGTCTTCTTTCTGGGCTTCGGCTTTTTTAACGCCTCTTCAATTAATTCAAAGAATTTCTTCTGAACGTCTTCTTTATTCTTATGCTGACTGCGGGAAAGCTCGCTGCTTAAGATAATTTCACCAGAGGTAGTAATGCGGTTTTCAAGCTTTTTAGCAAGGCGTGATTTTTCTTCTTCTGAAAGCCCTTTGGAATTTTCGATATGAAAATAAAGTTCAACCTTGCTGGAAGTCTTATTCACATGTTGCCCTCCGGCACCCGAACTGCGCACCGCTTTAAAATTGAATTCCTTTATGATAACCTCTGGCTCCACTAACCCTGCTGATGGCTGGTTTTTAAAAGGTCGGCGACGGTTTTGACAGGATTAAAAGTCTCAACCGGCACTTCCACAAAAACGGTATTCCAATGCGCCATCCCCCCATTCCACAATCCGGGCCGTTCCAGCGCCTTTAGATCTTTACCATCTTTGGTTTTGTGAGCAATGAAACTCATAGATTCATCAACAAATTCAGATATATCGTATTTTTCACCTTTATGATTATAAATACCACAGGCAATATCTACCGGATTAAAATGTGTTGAATTATTAAGGATCTTTACCTGCTCAATATTATCCTTATCGATTTGAGCCGATTCGATGATTTGCAACGAAATTTCACCGCTTTCATCCTTTACCAGAAAAGGCCCGCCGCCGGGTTCTCCTTCATTTTTCACCATCCCGCAAACCCGTAATGGTTTGTCCAATTTTCTGCATAGGTACTGGGTTTTCTCCTCTCCGGTAAACTTGTTAAAGGAAGTGGTGATTGACACCAGTAATTCATCTTTCAAAAACGAGGCAATTTCATCCAATTTTGCTTCAGAACGATTCCCGTCTTCCAGGTCTTTCATAAAACCAAAAATTTGCTGTTGAAGGTCGATTAACTTCCCTCCCAACATTTTTTTAGCCTCGGCTACTTCCTGCAGGTTTTTTTCAACGGCTACGTTATCGATATTTTTAATAAATATCAATCCGGCTTCCTGTTTATTAAGATTATCAATCAGCGCTCCGTGACCGCCGGGGCGAAAGAATAAATTCCCTTCTTCATCCCTAAAAGGTTCATTGTCTTTATCTACCGCAATAGTATCGGTTGCCGGGTCCTGGAAAGAATAACTTATTTCAAATTCGGTATTGGTTTTTTCCCCGACTCTGGTTTTGACACGCTCAAATTCTTTTTCGAATTTTTCTTTGTCTGCTTCTGAAACCGTAAAATGCAAATGGGCTTTTCCGTTTACCGTTAAATATTTCGCTGCCCCGTACAAATGCTCTTCAAAGGCGGTTACGGTGCGATCTTCGTATTTATGAAAAGGCACCAGGCCTTTTGGCAAGTCGCTAAGGCCCAACCCATCTTTGTATAAAATGGTTTTTACCAGCAACAGGTGTTGCTCGTCTTTAGATTTATCGTCAAAATCTGAATTATTTTTTTTTGCCAGCTCTAAAGCTTCCTGGTAAAATGGAAGTTTCTCCAGGTCGACAAAAAACTTTTGCAGGGATTCATCTCCTTTTTCATCCAGGTAACTTCTTAGGTCATTATCGCCCGGGTTATATTCATCGACCAGCTTATGCAAGCTTTTAAACATTCTGGTAGCAGCACCAGAAGCGGGCACAAATTTTAATAGCTTATAACCCGACTTCTCATTTTCAAACTTTCGAATGTAATTGAGGCGTTCTTCTTCAGAAAAGACAAAAATTCCCTGCCCGGGGGTGGCGGCTTCCTGAATATCTACTTTTATATTTCCTCTTTCAAAAATGGCCAGTTGACGCTCAACTTCCTTAGTGTTTAATCCTCTTTCTTCTATTTGTAAAATATCAACTTCGCTAAATCCCACGATTTACTCTTTTTTTAATAGTTCATCAATTTTTTTCACGGCAGTTTGAAAGCGTTGTTCAAGACTACCTTTTAAAATAACATAGGGTTTGCCGGCATCTATCAATGCCTTCTCAAACCTATTGAACATCCCGATACGGTCATTGGGTTTGTCCCGAAGATCGTCGGGAGTCCAGGGAGTGTCAATATACATTAAAAAGTAGAGATCGTATGGGTTGTTTAACGCATGTTTAAGAAGTTGCGGCTCACAAAAACCCTCGTAATAAGCTTCAGAATAGACCTTTAGCTCCAAAAGATCGGTATCGCAAAACAGCAGCTTCTCAGCTTTTTCTGAAAGCCTGTTTTCCAGATTCATTTGACCCTGAGCGATGGGAATTATATCTTCAGGTTTACACACCTCCTTTTCTTCATCCCATTTCTTCTGAAGATATTCGCGCATATATTCAGGTACCCATTGCGTGTTGTAATGTTGGGCCAGCATTTGGGCTAAAGTGGTTTTTCCCGTAGATTCGGGACCAAACATCACAAACTTTAAGAGGGACGAAGGTCGTTGCGCAAGTGTTTTTTCCATGCTCTATATCCGTAAAATGCGATTATTGTAAAAACGAAATACTGCAGTGCGGTAAAGGCCAGGCCTTTGTAAAGGTATAGGGGCACCGAAATTATATCTCCAATAATCCAAAATATCCAGTTTTCAATTTTCCTTTTTGCCATTTGCCACATTCCCACAAAGAATATCGCCGTGGTAAAAGTGTCGACGTATGCTGTCCAGTTATCCCACTTGTCAAAGGCTTCATAAACGGCAAAAACAAACAACAGGGTGAGACAAAATATAATCAAACTCCACCAGTTTTCCTTCCTGCTGGTATTGGTAATTGGTGTAAAATGATCGGGATCTACTTTTCGGGTCCAAACATACCAGCCATAGATGCTCATCGAGAAATAATAAGCATTAATCATCATATCACCCAAAAGCTGCCACTGCCATAGCAGGTACACGAAAATAAGCGTGCTAACTATGCCGGTAGGATACACCAGAATATTATTTTGCTTGGAATACCAAACCGACAAAAACCCGAAGATTACCGCAATGATTTCGAGGATTATAAATAAGGTCGGATAGCTGGAATACTGATCAAAGAAGTAATCAAAAATCGGCTGCATAGTCGCTACGATCAGTTTTCACAATTTTCATATAGATCAACCCCCGATCTATAGCCTCAAATGCGGTTTTTATTTCTGAATTAAGCACAGCCATAACCTCCGCATAATCTCCATATACCTGGGTTGAAAGTGGATTTTCCTTAACCTCTAATCCTGAGGCACGCAGTTTTTTGATAAATTTTTTAATGGCTGGCTCAAAATCATCCTGCAAGGGAGAAAGCGTTAATTCTACTGAAATATCCATCTTCTAAAGTTTATTCAAATTTAGAGCTTTCAATGCAGTATTCTGCGTTCGCATTATTCTTTTCAAAGTAAGTGCCCATCACCAGCATATCGGCACCGGCTTTTAAAGCCTGTTTCTTTTGTTGCTCATTTCGTATTCCTCCACCCACAATTAGCGGAAGTTTTATGGCTTCTTTAACCGCAGAGATAATTTCTTCAGAAACCGGATAAGCCGCACCACTACCCGCTTCCAGATAAATTAGCTTTTTCCCCAAATATTGTGCTGCCAGGGCGGTTTCCACAATTAGTTCTACCTGATTTTGCGCTATGGGCCGGGTTTTACTTACCCGTTCTACGGCCGATTCTCTCCCGCCGTCTATAAGGATATACCCGGTGGGAATAATTTCCAGCTTCGAATTCTTCAACATTTTTACCGCCTGCAGCTGTTGACCTATCAGGTATTCCGGGTTTCTGCCCGAAAGTAAACTCAGAAATAGCAAAGCATCGGCCTCCTCGCATATTTGGTTATGATTACCGGGAAAAAGAATGATAGGCAACCCGGTTTTTGTCTTTAAGCTATTCACGCAAACTTGAGTTTGATCGCCATCAACCGTGCTTCCTCCTACGAATAAATGAGTGGTTTCCTTCGGAAGTTTCCGCAAAAAATCTGCTGCTTTTTCAGCTTCAAACTTTTCGGGATCAATTAATATGGCCAGCATTTTTTCTCCTGCTTCAGCATTCTGAAAAATTTCCGAATAAAAATTCCTCATCAGGCTATAGTCTTGGGCTTATTACTTAGAGGCCAGCCATAAACGCAGGTGAAACCTTCAAATTCTAAAAAATGAAGCTCGTAATAGGAAGTATCCTGCTTGAAATTAACCACCGCAGTGGTTTGAGCATCATCAAAGTCGAAATCGGTTACGTTTATGTGTTGCAGGAAACCCAGGCCGGGTTCAGCAAATATTTTATAGATCGATTCTTTGGCACCCCATACGATAGTGAGTTTTCGAATTAAAGCCTCTTCGTTAGCCAGGGTATGATATTCTTTTAGCGGAGTGAATTTATTGGCGATTCTGAGAATTTTATCCCGTTGCTTTTCGATGTCTATCCCCACTTTTTTATCGCTGCTCAGGATAATGGCCGTGAAATTGAAGGAATGGGTTATAGAGATGTTTTTCCCGTTTTTAAGGTGGGGCTTGCCCAACTCATCATAATAAAGGTCGTGATCTACATAACCGGCTTCTGCCATAAGATGCCGAATACTCATAAAGCCGCGACGATGAATTTCAGATTTCATCCCCTCTACCCGCTCTTTACAATGAGGTGTTAGCTCAATACCATCACAAAGATTTTCATAGGGCTCTTCTACCTTCCAAATGAAGACTTTAGTATGTTCGTCGATTGTTATTGTTTTGTAAAGCGGCATGTAGAATTGTTCTATATTATGTATTTTTGCCCAACGAAAATTGCTAATATTCAAATATAATAATATGTCGACTAAAACAGTGCCTTATACCGCTTATAAAGTTAAGGATATTTCCCTGGCAGATTGGGGACGAAAAGAGATAGAACTTGCTGAATCGGAAATGCCGGGTCTTATGGCACTTCGTGAAGAATATGGCCAGGAACAGCCTTTAAAAGGTGCGCGCATCGCCGGATGCCTTCATATGACTGTTCAAACCGCAGTTTTAATTGAAACTTTAGTGGCTCTTGGTGCCG
Source organism: Salegentibacter haimaensis (assembly GCF_054121495.1). Classification (NCBI taxonomy): domain Bacteria; kingdom Pseudomonadati; phylum Bacteroidota; class Flavobacteriia; order Flavobacteriales; family Flavobacteriaceae; genus Salegentibacter; species Salegentibacter haimaensis. The sequence continues at coordinate 527,989 of NZ_JBSYGH010000001.1, read as the reverse complement.
ATGTTACCTGGAGTTCCTGCAATATATTCTCTACCCAGGATCACGCTGCTGCCGCTATTGCCGCTGCCGGAATTCCGGTTTATGCCTGGAAAGGTATGACCGAAGAAGAATTTAACTGGTGTATCGAACAAACCCTGTTTTTTGGAGAGGAAAGAGAGCCGCTTAATATGATTCTCGACGATGGTGGAGATCTCACCAATATGGTTTTCGATAAGTATCCCGAACTTGCCAAAGGCATCCGCGGACTTTCAGAAGAAACCACTACTGGGGTACATCGTCTTTACGAGAGAATGAAAAACGGAACCCTGGTTATGCCGGCCATTAATGTAAATGATTCGGTTACCAAATCTAAGTTCGATAACAAATATGGATGTCGTGAGAGCGCTGTTGATGCGATTCGCCGCGCTACAGATATTATGCTTGCCGGAAAACGCGTAGTGGTTTGTGGCTATGGCGACGTGGGGAAAGGTACTGCTGCTTCCTTTAAAGGAACCGGAGCAATCGTAACGGTTACTGAAATCGACCCTATTTGTGCCCTGCAGGCCGCAATGGATGGTTTTGAAGTGAAAAAACTCGAAACAGTTGTTGGCAAAGCCGATATCGTGATCACCACGACCGGAAACAAAGACATCGTTCGGGGCGAACATTTCGAAGCGATGAAAGACAAAACCATAGTTTGTAATATTGGTCATTTCGACAACGAGATAGATGTAGCCTGGTTAAATAACAACCACGGAAACACCAAGGATACCATCAAACCTCAGGTTGATAAGTACACTATTAACGGGAAGGATATTATTCTTTTAGCCGAAGGTCGTTTGGTAAACCTTGGTTGTGCCACCGGGCATCCAAGCTTTGTGATGAGTAATTCATTCACCAACCAAACCCTGGCGCAAATCGAACTTTGGAAAAATGCCGATAATTATAAAAATGAGGTGTATATGCTTCCGAAGCATTTAGACGAGAAGGTAGCTAAGCTTCACCTGGAGCGCATTGGAGTGGAACTTACCGAACTAAGACCAGACCAGGCTCAATATATAGGAGTTGAAGTAGAGGGCCCTTTTAAGCCTGAATATTATAGATATTAATACAAACATTTCCGCATCCCGACTATGCTCAGCATAGGTTACTGTGGAAATCGACTGTTTAAAAAACCCTTCTGAAGTAAAATTCAGAAGGGTTTTTTTTATGAAGGAATCATAAACCACACAAAGAAGATAATGGCCACGATAACCGCCAGAAAAGCCAGGATGATGATCATAGCTTTACTTATCTTTTTCTTTTTAGGCAGCGCCTCTTCTTCGTTGGGATCTACCAGGTAACCATTATTCTGCAGCAGTTCGCGGGCTTCCTCATAGTCATCTTTGGGCACCTGCAAACTTAACCTGGGCACATTGGCTGGGCCCTGCTCTTCGAGTACCTTAAATTTTATATCCTCAAATTCAAGGATGTTGCGAACCAGAATTAATTCCTTACGGTTAACAGGGTTGTAGATAGTAGTAAACTCCATAATTTGAGAATTAACAGCCATCCTAAAATACGAAAAAAGCCCTTCCGAAGAACGAAAGGGCTTAACTTATCTACTAAAGAGTTTCTCTTAGGCCTCGAAAGGAACTACAGAAACATAAGATTTATCATCTTTCTTTTTAGCAAATTTTACGATGCCATCGATTTTGGCATGTAAAGTATGGTCTTTTCCTGCATACACATTCTCACCTGGTCTGTGCGCAGTACCTCTTTGTCTTACGATGATGTTTCCTGCAACAGCAGCCTGACCACCAAATATCTTTACGCCAAGGCGTTTCGATTCTGATTCTCTACCGTTCTTGGAACTACCAACTCCTTTTTTATGTGCCATCTTATTTTAGGTTTTAAGTAGTTTATAAATTAACTTAAGGCTTCAATAAGCTCGGCCTTTTTCATTGAAGAATATCCTTCAAGACCTCTCTCTTTAGCCATCTCTTTCAACTCGGCCACTGTGTACTGGCTTAAGTCTTCAGATTTCTTATCGGTTTTGGCTTCTTTTTTAGGCTCTTCTTTCTTAGCTGAAGTTTCCTTTTTTCCACCTTTAGCCGAAATACTCTCGATCACGATCTCGGTTAAAGCCTGGCGATGCCCGTTTTTCTTTTTGTAACCTTTTCTTCTTTTCTTCTTGAAAACGATTACTTTATCACCTTGAAGGTGACGGGTGATTTTAGCTCCTACAGAAGCTCCATCTATAGCCGGGGCGCCAAGAGTTACGTTGTCTCCGTCGCCGGTAAGAAGAACTTTATCGAAAGAAACACTGTCTCCTTCTTCTCCCGCTAAACGGTTTACAAACACCTTCTGGTCTTTTGCAACTTTAAATTGCTGCCCTGCTATCTCTACAATTGCGTACATAGTGTTGTGATTAATTAATTATATGCTATGTGCCTGCTTTTTGGCAAGCGGGTGCAAATATACTTCTAATTAATTAATTCACAAAGCCTTTATTATTTTTTAAAGCGTGTGTCGTTTTCCTTCCTTGGTGTTCCAGGAATCCTTGAAAAGCTGCATAAAGGTTAGGGTTAGCACAAAGGTGGTTGCAAATCCCATAACAGCAACCACGAAAAGGATAATCCCAATATTCACACTATAATCGGTGATCCAGAAAGTAAGTAGTCTATCGATAAAATCGGGATTTAATTCGGTGGCATATACCGCGAAGAAAATCGTGAAGATAACGGTGGAGTTAAATCCGGTGATTAGGCCGGTCATAAAACCTTTTTGATATTTAAATTTATTGCCAGCAGCCAACTGGTAATGCTTAATTGCCTCCCACATCCCGTAGGCCATAATAACCCCGTTAAAAAGACTGAAAATGGGATTTACGTGTAATTGGAAAAGAGAAAGAATTAAAAAATAGGCTACCAGCCCTGCGGCTATAGCAAGTCCGTATTTAATAGGAATGCTCAAATGTTTCATCATGATATAGTTGGTTTTATGAAAGTAAATTTCTTAAAAAACCCGCAGTATCTGCCTTAAGGCCTTGTTAATTTTGGGCTAAAGCCAGTTCGAACTAATTTTTATGAAACAAATTTTAAATTGTTGTAACAATTTAATAATAAAGCACACCTATATTACAAACATTAATAACAAACCGATTTTTAAAAGCATGATTAACAAATTAAAACTTTCAGCTTGTGCTCTGTTTTTGAGCGCAGCAGGTTTTGCCCAACAAGTCGATTTTACCGAGTACGACCTGGACAATGGCCTGCACGTTATCCTGCACCAGGATAAAACAGCCCCAGTAGTATCTACTTCAGTAATGTACCATGTTGGAGGAAAAGACCTAAAAAATAACAAAACAGGTTTCGCTCACTTTTTTGAACATTTGCTATTTGAAGGAACTAAAAATATAGGAGAAGGTGAGTTTATGTCTATAATCAATTCCAATGGCGGCTCTTTTAATGCGACCACCTCTCTAGACCGAACCTATTATTATGAGACTTTCCCATCTAATAAATTGGAATTAGGACTTTGGCTGGAATCTGAAAGAATGCTTCATCCCGTTATTGGCGAAAAAGGAGTAAAAACTCAAAATGAGGTGGTAAAAGAAGAAAGAAGGAGAAGCTACGACAACAGACCTTATGGAAATCTCCTGCAGGTAATTCAAGCTAATCTTTTTTCAAAACATCCATATAAAGACCCCAATATTGGTTATATGGAAGATTTGGATGCTGCAACCCTCGAAGAATTCAATGAATATTTCGATGAATACTACGCTCCCAATAATGCTACTCTGGTAGTTGCGGGCGATATAGATTTAGAAAAAACAAAAAAACTTATCGAGGATTATTTTGGACCTATCCCGTCAGGAAACCAGGTAAGCAGAACCAAGATAGAAGAAGAGCCAATCACTACTACGGTAAAAGATACTTTTTACGACCCAAACATCCAGCTTCCAATGTTTGTTTTGGCTTGGAGAACTCCGGGTATGTCTGAAAAAGATGCTCAGGTATTGGATATGGTTTCTACCATTCTTTCACAGGGAAAATCTTCAAGACTTTACAAAAAGCTAGTAGACGAACAAAAGCAGGCATTACAAGCTTCTGCTATCAATCTTGCTTTTGAAGATTATGGGGCCTATGCAATCTTAAGTTTACCACAAGGGGATACAACTCTAGACACCTTAAAAGAGGAAATTGATGAGGAGATAATAAAACTTCAAAACGAAACCATTTCCGACAGGGAATTCCAAAAACTTCAGAACACGTTTGAAAACAGATTTGTAAACGCAAATAGCAGTGTTTCAGGTATAGCAGAATCTCTGGCGACATACAAAGTACTACACGGAGATACAGATTTAATAAATGAACAACTAGAAATTTATAAATCGATTACTCCGGAAGACATCAAGAGAGTAGCCAATGATTATCTAAAAGAAAATCAAAGAGCCGAGATTTATTATCTTCCAAAAAAGGATGATGTTGAATAATAATTCTAAAGAAATTACAATGAAAAAATATATACTTACAATAAACGCTGTTCTGTTTCTTGCTTTTTCAGCATTTGCACAAATAGATCGCAGTACGCCCCCAGAAGCTGGACCGGCTCCAAAAATTAATCTTGAGAAACCGCAAACATTTACTTTAGACAACGGTCTTAAAGTAATGATTGTAGAGAATAACAAACTGCCCAGAGTTAACATGACGCTTGTTCTGGACAATCCTCCATACGCAGAGGGAGAAAAGGCTGGGGTTTCAATGCTCACAGGCGGACTTTTTGGAACCGGCACAACCAATACCTCAAAAGACGATTTTAATGAAGAGGTAGATTACCTTGGTGCAAACATTAATTTTAATTCAAGAAGTGCCTATGCTAATACATTATCTAAATTCTTTCCAAGAGTCTTAGAGTTAATGGCAGAAGGAATCTTAAATCCAGAATTCACACAAGAAGAATTCGAAAAACTACAACAACGTCAAATCGAGAATCTTGAAAGTAGTGAAAAGGATGTAGCCTTTAATGCAAGACGTCTTAGAAATGCGCTTACTTACGGAAAAGAACATCCTTACGGAGAGTTTAGCACCCCGGAGAGCCTTGAAGGCGTAGGACTGGAAGAGGTAAAGAATTATTATAATACTTATTTCGTTCCTGAAAATGCATATTTGGCAATAATTGGAGATGTAAATTTTGATGAGGCCAAGGAACTGGTTGAAAAGAATTTTAGCGTGTGGAACGCCAAATCACTTCCTGCAACTAATCTACCAGAGGTTAAAAATGCTGAAACTATACAGATTAATCTTTTAGATATGCCTAATGCTGTACAAAGCCAGATCGCTGTGATGAATAGTGTAGATTTAAAGAAGAATAATCCAGATTATTTCCCTGCTTTAATCGCAAATCAAATTTTAGGTAGAGAAGATGGAAGACTTTTCAATAATTTAAGAGAAGACAAAGGTTATACTTATGGCGCCTATTCTTCTTTGGGATCTGATAAGTATGCAGCTGCTTTTACCGCTACTGCCGAAGTGCGTAATGCAGTAACCGATAGCGCTGTTATGGCTTTCCTTGATGAAATTCACAGAATTCGAAATGAAAAAGTTTCACAGCAAGAATTGGAAAATGCAAAAAACAAATATGTAGGAAACTTTGTACTTTCTCTCGAACAACCATCAACAGTAGCCAGATATGCCCTGGATATAGAAACAGAAAACCTGCCCGAAGATTTTTATGAAACCTACCTTCAGAAGATCAACGATGTTACTATAGAAGACGTTCAACGTGTTGCTAAAGAATACTTCAAATTAGACCAGGCACGTATCGTGGTTGCCGGGAAAGCTTCAGAAATCGGAGAAAACCTTGAAAAAATCGAATGGAACGGAAAGAAAATTCCGGTGAAATATTACAACAAACTTGGAGAGGAAGTAGAAAAACCAACTAAAAAGACGGTTGACGCTTCTATGGATGTTTCTCAGATTTTCGAAAATTACCTCAAAGCAATTGGCGGGAGAGATGCCGTTGAAGATGTGAAGAGCGTAGTGATGAAGGCCCAGGCGACTGTGCAGGGAATGCAACTTAGTCTTGAAAGAAAGAGTACTGTAGAAGGAAAGCAGGTGCAGGAAGTAAGCGTTGGCGGCAATGTGATGAGCAAGCAGGTTTTTAATGGAGAAACCGGCTTTGTAATCGCCCAGGGCCAGAAAATCCCTTATAACGAAGACCAGATCAAAACTGCTAAAGTAGATGCCAATCCATTTCCGGAACTGGAAGTAAACGGAGCCAGCATTGAAGGAATCGAGCAGGTAAACGGGAAGGATGCTTACGTGGTAAACCTTAACGAAAGCACCAAAGCATTTTACGACACCGAAAGCGGACTAAAACTTAAGTCGGAAACCACAGTTTCTCAAATGGGGCAAACGATGACTGTTCCTACCGAGTTTAATGACTACCGTGAAGTTGAAGGCGTTAAATTCCCCTTCGGAATAAGCCAGGCTATGGGCCCGCAAACTTTCGAGTTTGAGGTAACCGAGATCCTGGTAAATGAAGGCGTTGAAGCAAGCGACTTCGAAGAATAATCTTGTTTATTAATGTTAGGTTAATTAGAAGAGGCTGCCTGCAAGGGCAGCTTTTTTGTTTAAAAAAATGAACATAATTAAGTTCATTCAAGACCTTATTTAAAAGTTCTAAAATAGGGAACTTTTGATTATCTTTGTTCTGGAATAGAAGGAATGAAAAGAATAATTTCTAAAAAGATTTTAAGAGAATTCTGGGAAAAGCATTCCGATTCAGAACAATATCTGAAAACCTGGTATGAAACAGCAAAAACTTCCAAATGGAATTCTCCTGCAGATGTTAAGCAAACTTTTATAAACGCCAGTATTTTAAAAAACAGCAGAGTCGTTTTCAATATTAAAGGAAACTCTTATAGATTAATCGTAAAATTCAATTACGATAGACAATGGGCGTTTATAAGATTTATAGGAACACACACAGAATACGACAAAATAGACGCAGACATAATTTAGAAGATTATAGCTATGAATATCAAACCTCTTAAAAGCAAACAGGATTACAAAAAAGCTCTGGAAAGACTTGAGGTTATTTTTGATACTCCGGCTCACTCACCAGAAGGTGACGAAGCTGAAATTCTTGCAATTTTAATTGAAGATTACGAGAATGAATATTATCCAATTGAAGCTCCAGACCCCATTGAAGCTATAAAAATTAGAATGGAGGAAATGAATTTGAAACAAAAAGATCTAGTTGGAGTAATTGGCGGAAAAAGCAGGGTTTCTGAAATATTGAACAAAAAGAAAAGATTAACTGTAGATATGATTAGAGAATTGGAAAGCTTATTGCATATCTCAGCCTCGGTATTAGTGACTAATTACCAGTTAGCGAAATAATCCTTTTTAACTATCAAGTCGCCTGCTTTCTAAATTTACTAAAAACCCTCCTCGAGCGGTTCACGATAAATACGCCGGCCAGGATAACCCCTGCCGAAAGCAATTGCCAGGCACTAAAGACCTCTCCATCTAAAATTCCCCATCCCAGCGCAACTATCGGGATGGTATAGGTTACCGAAGTGGTAAACACAGGATCTGAAATCTGCACTAGCTTATTGAAAATGATCATCGCCACAGCAGTGCCTATAACTCCCAAAATCGCAACGAAGCCAATCGAAGTTTGCAATGCTGCCACTTCGAAATCTTTTTCAAAAAAGCCTGAAAAATATAAAATTCCAAGTGCCGGCAACAACAATACCGTAAAACTGCCCGCTGCGATCCCTAAAGGATTAATATCGCTCATATAGGATTTTAAAAAATTCACATTTAAGGCATAACAACAGGCCGCGGCAATTACCAGGAGTGAATAGAGGTAATTTTGATCGGGGTTTATACTGGCACCGCTAAAGATGAGACCCACAGTTCCCAGGAGCCCTATAGCCACTCCCAAAACCTTGTTTAGATTCATCACCGCTCTGAATAAGATGACACCAAAAATCAGCGTCATGATAGGGGTAGTGGCATTTAGTATAGAAGCCACTGCGCTGTCTATCTCGGTTTCTGCAAAAGAGAAAAGATAAACAGGAAAAAAATTACCCAAAAAGCCTGCCACCAGCATCCATTTCCATTGTCTCTTGCTTAGCCGTGCAATAGATTTAAACCCAATAAGAATTAGAAAAACCGCTGCGAAGATTATTCGGAAGGAGCCTACTTCGATGGCCGTTAATCCCACCAAACCTTTTTTGATGAGAATAAAGGAACTTCCCCAAACCAGGGAAAGAATAAGCAGATACAGCCATTTTATTTTAGCAGGAGGCATAATAACGTATTTGCCTGCAAATTTGAAAAATAAAGTTCGACTAAAATCCCTTTCCGCAGAAAAATCAATTTTTCCAGCTTAAAGACTCCATTAAATGCCTGATATCTTTTTTCAGGTAATCGGCAGCGGGAACTATGGAGTCGAAATTTGGTTTCCGGTTAAAATAGATAGATCCGGTCATAAAATGACGGCTGCTATCGGTGAGGTAAAATTGTGCCTGGGAAGCCGCATTCCCGTCAACCTCATAAAACATTCCGTAGGTATTGCGGGAAGGGTTTGTATACAGATCTCCTTCTATAACATCGGCTTTTATGGTATGCTGCAATGGCAATTTTTGAGCATCCCGCAGCAAACTGTCCAAATTATTATGAACCGGCTGGTAGGTTAAAAAAATCACCGCATTCATAGCAGGGTACTCCAAATTTAACCAACAGGGCCTGTTGTTCCTTGAAGGTTCCAGGTTTGCAAATCGATTTTTCTCGAATTCGAAAGGGCAATTAAGCCGGGTTACTTCATAATTTGCCAGCGGATATTCTAAGGCAAGAAAAGCTTTGGGTTTTGGCTGCACCTCATCTTCGCAACCGGTAAAAATTGCGGACAAAAACATAAAAAATAGTATCCTACTCCAAATTCTCATGAGCCGCAATGCTTAGCTTAATTTGTTTGATTCTGCGATCATCTATTACTTCGATAGTAAAAGTATAGTGCTCCAGAAATATCGAATCGTTTTTCTTCGGAAATCCGCCCGAGATCTCCAGCAAAAAGCCGGCTAATGTTTCAGCTTCTCCTTTCTTTTCTTCAAAAACCGTGGGGTCTTCGAGTTTTATGATCTTATAAAAGTCTTTCAACGGAGTTTTCCCCTCAAAAATATAAGTGCTTTCATCCAGCTTTGAATACACGAGGTCTTCATCATCAAATTCATCGCTTATATCTCCAACAATCTCTTCGATGATATCTTCCAGGGAAATAAGTCCGCTGGTGCCACCATATTCATCTACCACAATAGCAAGGTGATTTTTCTTTTCCTTGAAATCGTTTAGCAAATCATCGAGTTTTTTATTTTCCGGAACAAAATACGGGTCCCGCAACAAACTGGTCCAGTCGAATTCGGTTTGATCCAGGTAAGGCAACAGGTCTTTCACGTACAAAATTCCAATTACCTTGTCGATATTTTCCTTATACACCGGGATTCGGGAGTAGCCGTTCTCGATCACCTCCGGAATAATTTCAGCAAAAGATTGGTTTTCATTTAGAGCAAAAATATCCATCCTGGGGCGCATAACCTGTTTGGTATCGGTGTTTCCGAAGGAAACTATACCTTTTAGAATTTTTTGTTCTTCCTGGGTGGTGTCTTCTTCACTGGTAAGTTCCAGGGCCTGGGAGATATGATCTATACTTATATAGGAGCGTTTTTTGCCCAACCTGTCGTGAATAAAAATAGTAACCGCCCGCATTGGACCGCTAAGCGGAGTGAAAACGGTATCTAAAAAATTGAGCGGACGCGCCATAAAATTGGAAAAACTCACATTATTTCGGCTGGCATAGACTTTTGGAAGAATTTCCCCGAATAGCAAAATCAGAAAAGTCACTACTCCTACTTCCACCAAAAATTGCAGGCTAATTCCGTAGAAATACACCCTCATATTCGAGAAGAAATCGGTAGTGAGATCGTGAAACAACAGCACTATGGCAATATTTATGAAATTATTTGCCACCAGAATAGTTGCGAGCAACTTTTTGGGCTTATCCAGAAGCCGCACCACCAGCTCCTGGGTTTTGCTTCGTTTGCCATCTTCGGTAATGAAATCACCCGGGGTTAGAGAAAAGAATGCCACTTCGGCTCCCGAGATAAGGGCCGAACAAAGCAATAATAGGAATAAGATCAAAAAGCTAAATAGCTGGGTGAAGTCTAAAGCAGCAAAAAATAGAAACAAACTGGGAGGTTCCGGGTCCAAATGCTATGGTTTTAATTAAACTTAGAAGGGAAGATCGTCTTCATCTTCCTCCTGTGCAAAGCTATTATTTTTTGGTTGGCTTTGAGGCTTTTGCATATTAGAATTTTGAGCAGGCCCACCGGCTTGCGGCTGGCTGCCACTTCCTGAAGTGCTCAAAAATGTAAACTCAGTACATTGAATTTCGGTCGAATAACGCTCATTGCCCTGATCATCCTGCCATTTACGGGTTTTAATTCGGCCTTCTATATACACCAAATCGCCTTTTTTAAGGTATTTCTCGCAAATTTCGGCGGCTTTATTTCGCACCACGATATTATGCCACTCGGTATTGGTTACCCTTTCACCAGAAGTTTTATTGGTATAAGTCTCGTTGGTAGCCAGCGGAAAACGACCAATTACCCCACCACCATCAAAATAATGCATTTTTACATCATCGCCTGTATGCCCAATAAGCATTACTTTATTTAGTGTTCCTGCCATTTTTATAGAGTTTAATGCTTTTTATAAAGCGATTTAAGTTTAAAGATTCTAAAATACTGAAAAAAATTCTGTTGAATAAATTCCCGGTCGGGAAAAGTATTAACAAAGTCTATCTAGTAATTTTCCAAATCTGCTTCAGCCAGAAAATTCTGAATTAAAACCGGCACAGGATAGGCTCCTAAATCGGCCATTGGGGTGGCCTTTTCCAAATTTGCAATATTAATCATCCAGAAATGCGCATAAATATGCTGGTGAGATAGTTTATGCACTACAGGTTCTTCGTTATAAAGTTCAATGTCAAATAAACTTTCACCTATTATTTCCCGGAATTTCTCTTCTGAAGTTAATTGCTTCAGCCTTACCGGCTGTTTGGTTTCAATTAAAGGAAACTGGTAAAGCCCCTCCCAGATTCCTTTCCCTATTCTCTTCTCGATTAGAGTGCTGTTATCTTCTGAAGCAAATACCAAATAATTAAAATAGCGCTTTTTCAGCTTTGTCTTTTTCAGCTTTACAGGTAATTCTCCAACTTTATTTTGCTGCAAGGCCAGGCAGCCGGAGTTAAGCGGACAATTTTCACAATCGGGATTTTTTGGGGTGCATTGCAAAGCGCCAAACTCCATTATGGCCTGGTTGTAGGTTGCAGGGTCATCTCCCGGCATAAGTTCATTGGCCAGGGCTTTAAAGTGCTTAATTCCTTCAGTAGAATTTATTGGGAGGTCGATATTGAAATATCTGGCCAATACCCTGTAAACATTTCCGTCTACCACAGCCACAGGCTCTTTAAAACAAAAAGAAGCAATGGCCGCGGCGGTGTATTCTCCTACTCCTTTTAAATTCTTCAGTTCTTTAAAGCTATCCGGGAAAACTCCGTCGCGCTCTTCACTTATATATTTAGCGGTAGCATGTAAATTTCTGGCTCTTGAGTAATACCCCAGGCCCTGCCATAGTTTAAGCACCTCATCCAGGGGCGCGGCCGAGAGATCATGAACCTCGGGAAAGGCTGTTATAAATCGCTCATAATAAGGTAAACCCTGCGCAACCCTTGTTTGCTGCAACATAATTTCACTTAGCCAGATGCGGTAGGGATCGGTGGTTTTTCGCCAGGGTAGACTTCTTTTATTGCTTAAATACCAATTAATCAGTATCTTAGAAAAAATCATAGAATTGTTTGTCGAGTTGCAAGTATAAAAGTTTATTCCATTATTATTTAATGATTTAGGCTTGAAATATTGCATATTTAATTCTTATATTTGCGCCCTTGAATTTTTAGAAACCCCATTTATAATATTAAACCGCACGAAAATGACGAAAGCAGATATCGTAGCAAACATTTCAGAGAAATTAGGAATGGAAAAAGGAGATGTACAGGCTACCATTGAAACCTTTATGGAGGAGGTAAAAACTTCCCTTGAAAGTGGAGATAATGTATACCTTAGAGGATTTGGAAGTTTTGTTGTAAAGACAAGAGCTGAGAAGACCGGTAGAAACATCTCAAAGAATACAACTATCAAAATTCCTGCTCACAACATCCCGGCTTTCAAACCTGCAAAAATATTTGTAGAAGGCGTAAAATCGAACGTTGAAGTAAAGTAATAGCCTATGGGCGATTGCCCGGCTAAAAGAAAATATTTATTAATTTAAATCTTACACTATGCCAAGTGGTAAAAAAAGAAAAAGACATAAGGTAGCAACACACAAGCGTAAAAAACGAGCAAGAGCTAACCGACACAAGAAAAAGAAGTAGTTTTCATACTACTTTTTTTATTTAAAAAAGTTCATTGAAAATGAAATCCTAAATTTTAGCCCCAGGGCAGGAATTTAGGATTTCTTCAGGATTAAAAACCCTGTGAGTAAATAATGTTTAATCCATCCCGATAGCAATCGGGACAAAAATCTGGAAGAGTGGACAAAGAATTAATTATTAGGTCCGGATCCTCTGCTGTAGATTTTGCCTTACTAAAAGATGGAAAACTTATTGAGCTCAACAAGGAAGAAGACAGCAACAAATTTAATGTTGGCGATATATTTTTAGCCAAAATTAGAAAAGCTGTACCAGGCCTCAATGCCGCATTTGTAAATGTGGGTTATGAGAAAGATGGTTTTTTACACTACCACGACCTGGGACCTCAAGTTTCTTCCCTGCTTAAGTTCATAAAACGTGTAAGCACAGGTAAACTAAAAGATTATTCTCTTAAGAATTTTACTTTTGAAAAAGATATTGACAAGAACGGGCAAATCGCCGATGTTCTCAAGTCAAATCAGTCGCTACTGGTTCAGGTTGTAAAAGAACCTATTTCTACCAAAGGCCCCAGGATAAGCTCAGAGCTGTCTATACCCGGCCGATATATCGTACTGGTACCTTTCTCTAACCGCGTTTCGGTTTCACAAAAAATTGAAAGCAAAGAAGAAAAAGATCGCCTAAAAAGATTGGTAAAAAGCATTAAACCCAAAGGATTCGGGGTTATTGTGAGAACCGTAGCCGAAGGCAAGAAAGTAGCAGAGCTGGACAGAGACCTCCAAAACCTGGTAGGCCGCTGGACAGCGATGAGCAAAAAGCTGTATAAAGCACCGCATCCCTCCAAGGTGTTGGGAGAACTTAACAGGGCATCTTCCCTGTTGCGTGATATCTTCAACGATACCTTCACCTCGATAGTAGTAGATGACGAAACCCTTTATACCCAAATTAAAGACTATGTGGGCGAAATTGCCCCTAGCAAAGAATCAATTGTAAAATTGTATCAGTCGAATGTTCCAATCTTTGAAAAATACGGTATCGAAAGACAAATAAAGACCACCTTTGGGCGCACAGTTTCTATGAGCAAGGGCGCCTACCTGGTAATAGAACACACCGAAGCCATGCACGTAATAGACGTGAACAGCGGCAACCGGTCTAACAAATCAAAAAACCAGGAAGATACCGCACTCGAGGTGAACCTGATAAGTGCCACCGAAATTGCCCGGCAGCTTAGGCTAAGGGATATGGGAGGTATTATCGTGGTAGACTTTATCGATATGAATAAAGCCGAAAACCGAAAAGCCCTTTTCGACCACCTTAAAAATGAGATGAGTGACGATCGTGCAAAACATAAGATTTTGCCCCCGAGTAAATTCGGATTGATACAGATTACACGACAACGCGTACGTCCCGAAATGAATATTAAAACCCGTGAAGAAAACCCGAACGGAAACGGTGAAATTGAGGCACCGATTTTAATAGTCAACAGGATTAAAACCGATCTGGAAAAACTGATGAAAAAAGATCAGAAAAAGATCACCTTAAGTGCGCACCCATTTATCGCAGCCTTTTTAACCAAAGGCTTTCCATCACCCCGTTCGCAATGGTTTTTCGACTATAAGCGATGGGTTAAAATTTTACCAAGAGATGCTTACACGTATCTGGAATATCACTTTCACGATAAAGACGGAAATGTGATCAACCCATAAATCAAAACGCCTTTCGATGCTTCGGAAGGCGTTTTTTGTTTTTAGACAGTTTCTTACTTCCTCCTCTTTCTTCTATCTTCCTGAAAATGTTTTTAACTTTCCCACTACTGCTGAAAGTTTGCACTATGAAATACCTCCCTTATTTAATTTCCTTCCTCTCTTTGAATCTCACTGCACAGCAGGATTTCTCACAATTATATGCCGATGCTCCTGCTATTGATGGAAAAACCGAATATCTTTCTTCCCCTATGTCACGGCCGGAAACCGTGTATATATGGTAGGGCATCAGGACGGGTCTTTCCCCGACCTGGGTTGGCACATCCCCGGCGAGATGGGCGGCATCTGGAATAATCCCATTAAACTTATGGATGGTTTCGAAGCCTACATTCACCTGGAAGAAAAAAAAACTTCAACTAAATAAGGCCTCAAAATTTACCAATTACCCAACCGCAAACAGGCACCTGTTTGAATTTCCCGAAGCAGGTATTGAGGTCGAAAGATGGCAATTCGTTCCCGATGACACCCAGGGCCTAATTGTGCAATTTAATCTGAAAAATACCGGTGAAAAGAGTATTCAGGCCGATTTTAATTTTAACGGAAAAGTAGACCTGCGCCAAACCTGGCTGGGCGAAAAAACCAATATGGTCAATGCCAAAGATTCGATCTGGTATTCAGAAAAACAAAATGCCTTTATTTCCAAAGACCGAAAAAACCCCTGGTTTACCACTTTTTCGGGAAATATGGCGCCCAAAGCAAATACTACTTCCCAGGAAAATAATTCGGTAAGTGGCGAATTAAGTTATAGTCTGGATGTAGCTGCAGGCTCCAAACAAATCCTGAATTTTTATATTTCAGGCTCCTATATTTCGCAGGAAGAAGCAGAAAACACCTTAAATCGTTTAAAATCCACTTACCCTAAACTAATTCGCGAAAAACAGGAGAGATACCGAAATCTTGAGTCCCGATCCCGTTTAACCATTCCAGACGAAAGACTGCAACAAACCTTTGAATGGTTAAAATACAACAGCGACTGGTTGGTACGCACAGTGCCTGAAATTGGTAGCGGGATTGGTGCCGGCCTACCCGATTATCCCTGGTGGTTTGGTGTGGATAGCGAATATGCTCTTCAGGGTTATATGGCAATAGGCCAGGTGGAGCCGGTTTACAACACAATTAAGCTTTTAGACAGCGTTTCTAACGCAGTTAATGGCAATGGCCGCATTATTCACGAAATGTCCACAAACGGTTATGTTTTCAACAAAGGGAACATCAATGAAACGCCCCAGTTCACCAGTTTAATTTGGGAAATCTTCAAATGGAATGGAGATCTGGATTTTTTAAATAAATATTTCAATACCATCGAAAAAGGCCTGGAATGGTTGCTGGCTGAAAATGATGCGAATAAAAACCTCTTTCCCGATGGCTTCGGGATGATGGAAATTCACGGCTTAGACAGTGAGATGATAGATGTGGCTGCTTACACCCAGAAAGCCTTTGCCGATGCTTCAAAAATGGCCGAGGTCCTGGAAAAACCTCAAGCGTCAAAATACTACGACAGCATTGCTCAAGTGCTTAAGAAAAGAATTAGAACCGAATTCTGGTCTGAAGATCACAATTCTTTTGCAGATTTTATAGGAAATGATAAGCAGGCGTTGAGATTGATCGACGATGCTATCGTTCGTGCCGACACCCTAAACAAACCCTGGGCGGTAAAGGAACTGAAGCAAACGAAGAAATTTATTCAGGAGAATCCAACTACAGGCGATAAACCATTTGTTTTGCATCATAACTGGGTGGTAAATACGCCTATGGAGGTTAATATCGCCGATAGCCTGCAGGCTAAAAAAGCTCTGGCCACGGCTGAAAAATTCGTTAATCCCTTCGGCGTTTTTGTTACCGGCATAGACCGCGATTCGCTGGCAGGCCAGGATGAAGGTTCCTTTAAAGGCAGTAAGGCATTTTCCTATACCGGCGCAGTGATGACCCTGCCCACCGGGGTGCAGGCAGTGGCCGAGAATAATTACGGAAACCCCGATAAAGCCCTTGAATACCTGCAACGTATGACCCGCAGCTTTAGCTATGCCCTTCCCGGCAGCATGTATGAAGTAAGCCCCGACTACGGGATGATGGCCCAGGCCTGGAATATTTATAGTTTTGCTGTACCCATCATCAGGCAGTTTTTTGGGGTGGAACCTATGGCTTCAGAAAAGAAAATCAGGATTTCCCCTTTAATGCCTTCTGCCTGGGATGAGGCTTCGCTGGAAAATGTTCTGGTGGCCAAAAATGAAATAAATCTTCACTATACCAAAAGAGATGGCTTACTGCGCTGGGAAATCACCCAACTGGATGGCTCCTGGGAATTAAGCCTGGATTTATCTAAAAGCAAGCTGCCAAATCTCAAAATATTAGAAACTTCTGCCACACAAGAGTCTAAAGACAAGCAGGTTTTCAAAACCCGGGGAAATAAACTTATTGTTGAAGCCAGCTATGAGGAATAATTTGCAGGCATTATCTTTGACCCGATGAAATCAAGGCCTGAACAAAAATCCTATTCAGTAAAAGAAGCTACTATTAAACTAATGCAGTTCTGCGCCTATCGCGACCGTTCTCACAGGGAAGTTGAAGAAAAACTAAGGGAAATGCGAATGATCCCCGCAGCGCAGGAGCAAATTATTATAAAGCTAATGCAGGAGGATTTTCTCAATGAAGAACGTTTTGCCAGAGGCTTTGTAAGGGGGAAATTCCGCATCAAAAAATGGGGCAGAATCAAGATCACCCAGGAACTCAAAATTCGGGAAATTTCTGCTCCAATTATTAAACTCGCCTTAACCGAGATAGATGAACAGGCCTACTATGAGACTTTAGAAATACTGGCGCAAAAAAAATTGAATCTCCTCAAAGAAACCGATCCTTTTAAAAAACGAAAAAAATTAGCCGATTTCCTGCTTAGAAAAGGCTTCGAATCCAGCCTGGTGTTTGAAGTGACCAACAATTTAATTCCAACCTAATTTTTTTTTGAGACCTCACAGGTTTCCGAAACCTGTGAGGTCTAATGCTTTAAGCCTTCCGTGCGCTTTATAGCCTCTTCATTTTTATAATCTATCCATTTCTGTCCTTTTCTGCGGCGCATATAGTTATCGTAATTCCGCATTATTAAAAGATTATAAACCGCTTTGGAAACATTGGTCACCGATCTTGGAAAGGCTCTTAAACTCATAGAAAATCCGGGAGTGAGATAAGTCATTTGGTGCCAGTAACCCTCAGGCATATAAAGGCATTCCCCGTGATTCAATTCTGTCACATAACCTTTGGCTTTTTTTAGGGCAGGAAACTTCTCAAGATCGGGATTAGAAAAATCTATATCCTCCCTGGAAATTAGGGCGTAAGGCACTTTATAAAGGAATTTTGTTTCTGAAGGCGGATAAAGTATACATCTTTTCTTTCCGTGGAAATGGAAATGCAGAATATTCGCAAAGTCGATATCGTAATGCATAAAGACTTTGGAGTTCTCACCTCCAAAAAATAAGGTGGGTAACTTTTTTATAAACCGAAGCCCCAGGCTGGGAAACCAGAAATCCTGCTGAAGCTGTGGAACCTCCTTTAAAAGATGATATAAAAATATGCGATAGTTGGTGGGGCCCGACTTTAAAAGTTCGATATATTCGGCCATTTTCATCTCGGTATGCGCCTGATTAAACTTGAATTCGGCCGAGATGGGCCTGTCATCATAGAGCGGCACAGTCTTCTCGCCTGCAATTTCCTGAATATAATCCAGATCCCATTTTTTAATAGCAGGCCAATCTCCCACTAATCTTTCGATGACCACCGGCTTTTGCGGTTTCACATAATTCTCAAGAAAATCCCTTTTGGAAATATGTTTTAATCTTGGGATTTCAGCCAGATTTAGTTGCTGTATTTGCTTCATCGTTCCTCATCATTCTATTCCCGCATTTTTATGCGTGATTTCAACTGCTTTTCTATTCTTATAATCTATCCACTGCTGCCCTTTCCACTTCCGCATTAAATTATCGTAATTGCGGGTAAAAATCAAACTTTTCAACACCTGAAAGATCTTGCCCGGCTCTTTGGGCAGCGACCTTAAGGTCAGGGAGAGGCTGGCGGTTTCATATTTAATATAATGCCACCATCCACTGGGAATATACAGTGAATCTCCGTGATTCAAAATACACTCATAACCTTTGGCTTTGGCCAGGGCCGGATATTTTTCGAAATCGGGCTCATCCATATCGATGATCTCCATACTCACTATAGAATGCGGCACGTGGTAGAGATATTTGGTCTCCTGTGGCGGATAAAGAATCACCCTCTTTCTTCCCACAAAATTGAAATGAAAGTTATTGGCAAGATCCATATCGTAGTGCATCACCACGCTGCTGCCTTCACCTCCTACAAAAAGCACCGGTAATTTTTTGAAAAACTTTACACCAAGATCAGGATATCTGAAATCTTCAATAAGCTCAGGGCAATTCTGAAGCAAATTGAAGAAAAACATCCGCAAATCGGTAGGGCCTTTTTCCAGGATGTCGATATACTCCCGCATAGGCAACTGCATCGCAGGCCCGTGCGATTTTTGATGCCCTTTGGCTGGTTTCCCATCATAAACCGGCACCACGATATCCCCGGCCTTTTCTCTGAAATAATCAAAACTCCAGCGCTCTACCGCCGGCCAATCGGCGCTTAGATCTTCCCATACCACAGGTTTCTTCGGAATAAAATACTCTTCCAAAAATTTTTCTTTTGAAAGGCCTTTTACCCGCGGTATTTCCTGCAGATCGAGCTTCATCTTTTTAAATTATACACCCGACTTCGCCTTTTTCTGGGCTTCAAGATTTCGATCGATCTTGTGCCCGGGACGGCTCCATTTGGGTTTTTCACCCAGATTTTGAAATTGAGATTCCTCTGCCGATTTAGATTCGGGTTGGGCTTTTTTCTCAAAAGCTTTTTGAGGGTTTAGACCCAGCTCCTTAAACATCTGCATATCTTCGTTCACATCGGGATTTGGCGTAGTGAGAAGCTTATCTCCTGCAAAGATCGAGTTGGCTCCGGCAAAGAAACACATCGCCTGGCCTTCGCGGCTCATTTGGGTTCTACCGGCCGAAAGTCGCACCTGGGTTTCAGGCATTACGATTCTGGTGGTGGCTACCATTCGCAGCATTTCCCAGATAGATACCGGTTGTTGTTCTTCGAGCGGGGTACCTTCTACAGGCACCAGGGCGTTGATTGGCACCGATTCGGGCTGCGGATTCAATGTTGAAAGCGCTACCAGCATCCCGGCGCGGTCATCTATAGTTTCTCCCATTCCTATAATGCCACCACTACAAACCGTAACATTGGTTTTACGTACATTATCTATGGTATCCAGCCTGTCCTGGTACCCGCGGGTAGAGATTACCTCTTTATAGTATTCTTCAGAAGAATCAAGATTATGGTTGTAGGCATACAAACCGGCCTCGGCCAGTCGCTGAGCCTGGTTCTCGGTAAGCATCCCCAGCGTACAACAAACTTCCATATCGAGTTTGTTGATGGTACGCACCATTTCCAAAACGTTATCGAATTCCTCGCCATCTTTCACATTTCTCCAGGCCGCTCCCATACAAACACGCGAACTTCCTGAAGCCTTTGCGCGTAAGGCCTGAGCTTTTACCTGGTTTACGCTCATAAGATCGTTTCCTTCAATATCGGTATGGTAGCGGGCTGCCTGTGGGCAATATCCGCAATCTTCGGGGCAACCCCCGGTTTTTATAGAAAGCAGGGTAGAAACCTGCACCGTATTAGGGTCGTGATGTTGCCTGTGAACTGTAGCCGCCTCGTAAAGCAGCTCCATTAAAGGCTTATTGTAAATCTCGAGAATTTCTTCTTTGGTCCAGTTATGTCTAAGCATTATCTTGATTTGAATTCCAAAAATATAAAAACTGATGTTTATCGCTGCGTTCCCGCCTAAAGTTTTCTTCTGAAAGCTTATAAGATCAAAGTCTTTCTACCAGGAGGGAAACCGCATTTCCCCCGAAACCAACGGCATTCACGAGAATTTTTTCAAGTTTTTCGGGTTTCTTTTTAAATTCTGAAAAAGGTACATTTATGAATTGTTGATGCTGCAGCATTAAAATGGCAAGTTCCAAATTCAATATTCCTGAAGCGGCAAAACTATGGCCCACTTTCCATTTATTGGTAGTAAGGGCCGGAAGCTCCTCTCCGAACAAAGACTTAAGCGCGTTTACTTCGGAAAGATCGCCTTTTAGGGTACCCGGGGCGTGCATTACCACGGCATCGACCTCCAGCTGCCCATTTAGAGCCATTTTCATCGCTTTTTGAAGCGATTCTCCATTTTCCGATATACTAACGCTGTGTTTTAATTTCTCGGTAGCATAGCCTATGCCTGTGATTCTAGCCAGGCTTCGAGCTGATTGTTCATTTTCCAGGGCTGTAATGCCTGCGGCTTCTCCTAAAATCATCGAATTTTTTCTCTTTTGCAAATCCAGCGCCCTACAGGGATAATCGGCCTCCTGGGTGGCATAGATCTTCATCGCTTTCATCTGGGCGATGGTAAATGGGGTTAGTGCTGCCTCGCTGCCGCCGGCCAGGAATTTTTCAGCAAAGCCGGCCTCTAGCCAGGCAATTGCGTTTAAAACCGAATGCAACCCGGTAGAACAGGTCACCGAATGTGAAAACTCGGGCCCTTCTACCTGCAAATCCTGCGCTACCCAGGAAGAAATATTCCCCAGGGTAGTACCCGGAGATGCTCCTGTAGCAGTTTTTCCGGTTTTTAGAAACTCTTCGTGAAATTTTTCGAAAAGCCCGGTGGCGCCCCGGGAACTCCCAATATTGATCCCAATGTTTTTATCGCCTGCCCAACCCGAATTTTCTAAAGCCTTTCTGGAAGCATACATCGCATACAAAACAGAATCATCAAGCTTTCTAAAATTTGAATTTTCGGTTTTTAAAGTTTCGATTTCCCGCTTCAGTTTCTCCGGAAGAAATGCCGCAAAAGCTTCAGCTTCACCAAAAGCCGATTTTCGTATAAAATGCTCATAATTTTGGTAATTCTCCCAGGTTTCTTCCGCAGAATTTCCCACTGGTGAAATGCAGGCGATCGAATTGATAAAGACAGGTCTTTTCAAAAGCAAAATTTTCAGCAAAAATAAGCCCGTTGGGCTGCTTTCTCAAATTTTAAGCGATCTAATTAAGGGCAATAAAGGTTTAAAATCGAATCCAGGGTTTTCTCCCGGCTTATGACCTTCTCCAAATCCCGCTGAATTTCTTCGGGGATCAATTCGACCAGGGGCTGGTACACCTGCCCGAACTTCAGGATTGATTTTTGAAGCTTTTCATCCCAGTTTTTATGGTAATTCAAAAGATCATCGGGATACACCGCATTGCGACTGGTCCCTTCACTATCGGCCTCGAAGGGCTCGGTGAGGTTTAGGTAGCCGTAGTCATCGGTAAGTTCTTCCCCGGGCTGTATGTCGCGCACGGCGATTTCAAAACCATAAGCCGTAGAAAGGCAATTGGAATTAAAACTATGATTCACATATTTGGCAAGGTCCCAGCAAAGCACATATTTTCCATAGCGATTTCTAAATGCATACTTATCCATCATCTCCCGGCTTTTGGGATGCATTTTTTCAATATCTCCCGTGGTATAAACCTGGTCCAAATCATCCTGAATCCAGGTGATGGTTCCCTCGGGAATAAGCTGGGTGGCCACCACGCCATAGCCCTTTACCTCATTTATAAACCGCACTTCGGTATCTGGATGCATCATCGCTTTAGAAATTTAACCTTCTAATGTAAGCAATAATGCAATTGGTTTTCAGACTTTTAAAAATTTTTGAAAATTAAAATTTTTCAAGGGCCAACTCTATGCTTTTATAGATCTTTTCGAGTTCTGCTTCAGAAATCACATAGGGCGGAAGAATATAAATAGTACTGCCCAAAGGTCTTAGAAACACGCCTTGCGCCATAAAATGATCGAAAAGTCGGTTTCTAAGATCGCCATAGCGCTCCATTTCTACAGCGAGATCGAAAGCATAAATCACCCCCATTTGCCTTCGGTTTTTTACTTTGGGATGCGCAGCAATTCGCGAATCAAATGCCTGATGGGAGGCGATAATTCTTTGAATATCTTGCTGAATTTCTTCTGAAGTTAGCAATTCTATCCCGGCAATAGCTGCAGCACAGGCCGGCGGATTCGCAGAATAGGTGTGCCCGTGAAACAGGCCTTTGGAAATCTCATCTGAATAAAAAGCTTCATAAATTTGCTGGGAGCAACTGTTAATTCCCATAGGAAGCAGGCCTGCTGTAAGCGCCTTGGAAAGACAAATCACATCGGGTTTTGTTTCCAAATAATCTGAAGCGAAATTTTTTCCGGTTTTTCCGAAGCCGGTCATCACTTCATCGGCCACGCAGATAATCTCATTTTCCTTACAGATTTTCAGAATCGCATCCAGACCAGCAGGATCGTGCATTTTCATTGCAGCGGCACCCTGCACCAGGGGTTCATAGATAAAGCCGGCGATTTCGTTCTCAGAAATCAGGTTTTTCAGGCTTTCCAGAACTGCTTCGTTATTCTCTCCTGTGGGTACCGGCAAACGCAAAACCCTAATAAAATGTTCCTCAAAGGCTCCGTTATAAACCGATAATCCCGAAACCGACATCGCCCCGAAAGTATCGCCGTGAAAGCCTTCTTCAAAAGCCAGCATCACATTGCGTTTGTTGCCTTTGTTGTGATGGTATTGCAAGGCCATTTTTATGCCTATTTCGGTGGCGGTAGAGCCGTTATCATTAAAAAATATCTTTTGCTGATTTTCGGGCAAAATCGCAATCAGTTTTTCTGAAAGTTCTATGGCAGGCTCGTGGGTGAATCCGCTAAAGACCACCTGGTCGAGTTGTTGCATTTGTGCGCTAACCTTTTTTGTAATGTACTCATTACAATGACCATACATCGCAGTATACCAGGAAGCGATCCCGTCTATATATTCTTTCCCATTTTCATCGGTGAGAATGCAGCCTTTGGCCTTCACAATCGGCAGGGTTTCGGGAGAGGTTTTATGCTGGGTTAATGGGTGCCAAAGGTGTTTTTTGTCGCGTTGTTTTAGGCTCCTCCGCTCTGTTCCCTCCCCCGAAGGGAGGTGATTTGATCCTGAATTTATTTTAGAATTTGACATAGAATTCCAGTTAAAACCTCAAAGGTTTTGATCCCGTATAGCTATCGGGACCTGTGAGGTTTGATTGAATTTTACTTTTTAACTTAATTTCTCCCTGAATTTTTCTGCGTATTCCAGGACCACATTTTTATCGAAATAAGGTTCCTGTTCAATTCGGCCAAGAATGGGTACGCCGGCCATTTTTTTGATAATTGCTTCAGTGGTTTTATTTTCTTCCCCGCTAAAAATTATTCCGAAGCAATCCAGGCCGCGGGATTTTAGAGCTTCGATGCTTAGCAAAGTATGATTGATACTCCCCAAATAATGCCGGGAAACCAAAATCACCCGGTAATCGGGTTTTATGAGGTCTATAATACAATCTTTGTCGTTTAGCGGAACTAAAAGTCCGCCGGCGCCTTCTATCACCAGATGATTTTTGGTCCTGGGAGCCTCTATTTTAGAAAGCTGAATTTTTACGTCATCAATCTCTGCCGCGGCGTGCGGGCTCATTGGGGTATTGAGGGCATAGGCGTTTTTATGAAAACCCGAAGTTTCATTCGAGATCAATTTCCTTACCTTTTCGGTATCTGAATTGTCCAGGTCACCGGCCTGTACCGGTTTCCAGTAATCGGCTTCCAGGGCCTCGGTTATTATGGCCGAAACTATGGTTTTACCCACTTCGGTTCCTATGCCGCTTATAAAATATGTATGTTTCATTATTTCTTCGATAATTGCAAGTTTACTATTGCAGGTTTTGCCTTCAACTTAAAATTCCACTTTCTATAATTGCTTTTTTAACCTGCCCGGGGGGCGTTTTTTAAAATTCGCCTTACAGTTCTCGCAATGATAAGTATAACTGGTATGTATAGGCAAGGCAAATGTTAGAAATGAAAACAGAAAAGCCAAAAACGATCTTATATCTCTTATACTGGTTTGTAAAACCACCGCGTTGCTGCCGCAGTCGGGGCAATTTAGCGGCTGTCCTGAATCGTCTACGGAATAGGCTTCAATCTCTTCGAGAATTTCACGTGCACGGGCTGCGTCTTCGGCCCTTACATCGAGTTTTATGCCTCCTATAGCCCGACTTATTAAAGGATCGGTATCGATAAGCACCTGATCTTTGAGAAAAACCGGAATGTCTTCAGTTTGCAGTTTTCCTTTCACGATTTGCGCTTCGGAAGAATATTGAAATCGGGCGATGGTTACGAACTGTTCTTTCATTTAAGCAATTTAGCCAAAAGCTGAAGCACTTCTTGTATTTCGGCTTCAGAATTATAGGAATGTATGCAAAAGCGAATTCGTTCTTTCCCGGCCTGTACGGTGGGAGCCAAAATGGCCTTAAGTTGAAAACCTTTCTCCTGAAGCCTGTTGCTTATGTTTTTCGCATTTTCATTTCCGGGAACCAAACAGCTCTGAATTGGCGAAGTGCTATCGATAAAGCTGCTTTCCAGCTTATTTTTTGCTATTTCTTTTCTGAAAAATTCAACATTGCTTTTAAGCGATTCAATTTCGGGTTGCGGCTGCTCAAGTTTCTTGTAAACCGCCAAAATTGTTGCTACAGAATGTGGTGGCAATGCCGTGGTGTAGATAAAACTTCTGGCGAAATTTATAAGATAATTCCGCAGGTTTTCATTGCCAAGAACCACCGCTCCGTGAGCGCCAATGGCCTTCCCAAAGGTGTTTATTCTTGCAAAAACATTCTTTTGAATTCCCAGCTTTTCTACCAGGCCCTGCCCTTTTTTGCCAAAAATCCCGGTGGCGTGAGCCTCGTCTACGATAAGCCAGGCTTTAAATTTTTCGGCCAGCTTCGCTATTTCTTTTAAAGGAGCCCGGTCGCCATCCATCGAATAAACAGATTCTACGGCGATGTAGATTTCGGTGCCGGATGCAGAATATTTTTTAAGCAAGCTTTCCAGGTGCCCAAAATCGTTATGCTGAAATTTGAAAGATTTGGCATTGCTCAATTTTACAGCATCCCGAATGGAAGCATGTGCGAGTTCATCGTAAAGAATAACATCCCCTCGCTGGGGGACCGAAGCGAATAAGCCCAGGTTAGCATCGTAACCCGAATTAAAGATTAAAGCGGCTTCAGTTTTATGGAAATTGGCCAGGAAAACTTCAGTATATTCGAACAATCTATGATTTCCTGAAAGCAGTCGCGAGCCGGTGGCGCCGTTTTTTTGGAGATCGAAATTCTTTAAAATCTTTGGGATTTCAGCAAAAATACTTTCCGAAGAGCCAAATCCCAGGTAATCATTAGAGAAAAAATCTACTCCTGAATTTGATTCAGACAGGCTTCTAAAGGCATTTGAAGATTTGCGCTGGTCGAGGCTCGAAATTAATTTTTCAGGAAAAGCCTTCATAAAGACTGCGTTTAAAATGGAGCTACGGCTTAATCTTTAGAATGCCTAACATTATCGCCGGGCGTATTATCGGTTTCGCTCTTTAGCACGTGGGTTTTCTTTTGATATTTTCCTTCCAAATCATCCATCACCGATTTTTTCCAGAGTTTAACCCCCATAAAATAAGATGCCCGGCCAATTAGATGTGCACTTACCGGGGCCGTCAATAAAACAAAAAGGATAATTACCAGAGCGCGACTCGTGGTAGATAGATCATTAAAAAATATAGCAGCCGAAACCAGCATAAGGCCAACTCCCAGGGTAGCAGCCTTGGTGGTCACCGAAATGCGCAAATAAGTGTCGGGCATTCGAATCATACCTATAGCGGCCAGTAAAATGAAAATGGCTCCAAAAGTTGAAAATATGGCTATTAATACTGAACTCATTTCTTTCGGTTTCTTTTTTCGATATAATAGGAAAATGCCACGGTACTTAAAAAGGCGATTAACGCCAGGATCATTGCTGTATCCAGAAAGGTTGAGCGCCCGTGCACTATAGAATATACGGCTATCACCCCAATTCCTGTAGTGATAAGAAGGTCGAGGGCTATGATGCGGTCGGCTATGCTGGGACCACGAAAAAAGCGGTAAAAAATAAGCAGGACCGAAAAAGCCAGCACCGGCAAAATAATATAATTAAGATATTCGATTAAGCTCATTTCAAAATTTCCATTATTCGTTTTTCAAAGCCATTCTTTATGCTTTCAATGAATTTCTCCTTATCGGTCACATACATCGCGTGTACATAGAGCACCTTTTTATCGTTAGAGACATCTAAACTAAGCGTTCCCGGGGTAAGCGAAATTAAGTTAGCCAAAAGGGTGATTCCTATGTTTGTTTTTACATCGAGGGGTACCTTTACAATTCCCGGCTTCATTCCCATTCTGGGGGTACTCACCTCGTAAGCAACCTGCAGGTTGGCTTTGATTAACTCATACAGGAAAAAGAATACAAATGAGATCACCTTAGGCACCAGGGTAAAATAACCACCCCGGCTGTCACCTTTGGTGATTACCCACAACATAAAGAAACTCAGTAAAAACCCAAAAATATAGTTGCTAAAACCAAAATCTCCGGTTAAAGCCACCCAAACAAAAGTGAGCAAGATGTTAGATACAAACCTATTCTTCATTATTCGGCGTTTTGGGTTTGAGATAAAACGGCTTCGATATACTGGCTGTTATCAATTAATTCGGAAGCCACCCGGGCAGAGAGCTGTTGTATATGCTCAGCTCCAAAACCTATATAAAGCGAAACTATGCTTAAAAATATGATAGGTACCACAAACTGGGTTTTTTCTATCTTTTTCAATTTATCGAAATAACCAAAAGAAGGCTTTTCAGGAATTTCCATTGGGGTTTTCCAAAAGACCTCGGCCCAGAGTTTGGCTATTATCACTAAAGTAAGAAAACTTGCAAAGATTATCGCCGCCAGAGACCAGTAAGAATTTTCAGCAAAACTGGCTGAAATCAGTGAAATTTTAGGCCAGAATCCAGATAGCGGAGGTATTCCCACTAATGAAAACAAGGGTATAAAGATAAGCAGACTCAATTTCGGGTATTTGCCGTATAAACCACCGAGCATTCGCATACTATTCGAACCTTTAATACGGTAAATCAAACCGCTCACCATAAACAGGTTGGTTTTAACCGTGATATCGTGAATTAGATAAAAAATGGTACCTGCAAGAGCTACTTCGGTAAACAAACCAAGACCCAGAATCATATATCCAATATGGCAAATAATGAGGTATGAAAATACTTTTCTGATATTATTCTGAACCAGGGCACCCACACCCCCGCTAAACAGGGTGAAAATCGCCATCACCAGGAAGATATGGGTAGGGAAGGCATCGCCAACAAAAATAAGACTAAAAACTCTTAACAGCGCATATACTCCAACCTTGGTAAGCAAACCACCAAAAATGGCCGAAACCGCTGAAGGTGGCGTGTGATAAGAGGCCGGCAACCAGAAATAAAGCGGAAATACCGCGGCTTTTATTCCGAAGCCGATTAAGAATAGAATGGCGGTTATTTGAACCAATGCCCTGTTCTCTACGGCTGCTACCTTCCCGGCCAGATCGGCCATATTAAGGCTTCCGGTTAGACCATAAAGCACTGCAATGGCGGTAAGAAAAATCATTGAGGCGAGGAAATTCAGCGTAAAATATTTTACAGCACCCTCTAACTGGGCTTTTTCTCCTCCCAGGGTAATGAGCACAAAAGAGCTTATGATGATGATCTCAAACCACACATACAGGTTAAAAATATCGCCGGTTAGAAAAGCTCCGTTTAATCCAAGAATGAGGAAGTGAAGTATGGGAAAATAACCAAATTTAAGCCTGTCGGGAATCACCGAGCCTGCAGAGAACATTGAGACTGCGAATCCTGCCAACGAGGTCAACAGCACTAAAGTAACCGAAAGTGTATCGGCAACAAAAGTGATTCCGAAGGGAGCTTCCCAGTTACCTGCCTGGAGGGTTTGGGTGCCAAACCTCCAAACATAGCTAAACACATAGGCACAAAGCGCTATATTAATAGCACTACCAACAATACTCACAATTTTTTGTGCTTCGGTTCTTCTCCATAAAAACATAAGGAGAATACTTAAAAGCAGCTGCAGCAGTAGGGGATAAAATATTAATTGTTGTGTCATGAATCTTCGTCGGTTGCGTTCATTTCGTCCAGGTCGTCGGTCTTCACCACTTTATGAGCTCGTTTTACGAGGATAATGGCAAAAGATTGCAACCCGAAACTAATTACAATTGCAGTTAAAATAAGGGCCTGAGGCACGGGGTCGGCATAGGCTTCCATAAAGATTTTGGTTTCTTCAGGAATAATGGGAGGCGCGCCTTTGGTAATTCTGCCCAGTAAAAAAATAAGCAAATTGGCTCCATTCCCCAGCAGGATGATCCCTATGATGAGCTTCACCAAACTTCGGCGCAGCATCATATAGATTCCCGCGGCGTAAAGTATACCAATAACTATGGCTAAAAGTATTTCCATTTTAAGCCGATTCAGAAATTGAAAAAATTATGGTTAGGGTAACTCCCACTACCACCAGGTAAACGCCAATATCAAAAAACAAAGCCGAACCTATGCTGCCAATAACCGGCACCGATTCGGGGTACCAAAGGCCCGTCATAAAAGGCTGATCGAGCATTAGCACCGGCGCAATTCCGCTTAAAAATGCCAGGGCAAGACCTACCGGCATTAAAAACCCGGGGTGAATACGCAAAAGTTCTTTAGACTTATCAAGACCATTGGCAAATGCGTGCAACACAAAAGCGATGGCAGCGATAAGGCCGCCCACAAAGCCTCCACCGGGCAAATAGTGACCTCTCAGCAAAATAAACACCGAGAAAACCAGCAATACCGGTAAAAGATAATCAGAGGCTGTTTTAAGTATTAATGTTTTCATTGATTTATTATCATTTTAGACATTGCGATCTGAACTTTTTAATCTCAATTTTAAAAGTCCGAATACGCCAATTGCGGCAATAGCCAATACCGAAATTTCTACTAAAGTATCTGTTCCTCTAAAGTCTACCAGGATCACATTCACCACGTTCTTTCCGTGGGCTTCGATATAGGCGTTTTTCGCATAATAATCTCCCACCTCATTATTGGCCGGTTCTGCCAGCACCTGAAGCGCCAGCAAACAAATTACCGTTCCGAAGGTTAGAGAAACTATCCCGTCTCTTATTCGCATTTTATAATCAGACAGGGTGAGATACTTTGGCAATCTGTAAAGCACCAGTACAAACAGGATAACGGTTAAGGTATCAATTGAGAATTGGGTCATTGCAAGATCGGGAGCGCTGTAGAATACAAAAACCAGGCAAATGGCCAAACCTACAACCCCCATCGCAGCCACGGCGGCCAATCTCGATTTTGTAAATACGGTGTACAATATTCCTACTACCATTAAAATCAAAGCTACCAGCTCATAAGCTGTAACCTGCGATAATTTGGTGTGATCTATGACCAATCTCGGGCTTCCCCAAAATATGTAGCCAACCAGGGCTACCAGAAATATTATAATGGTAGTAACATAATTTCTTAGATAACCATTCTGAAAAACATTGGTCCAGAATTTTGAAAGCACTGCGAAATAATGACTGAGTTTCTCCAGGATAGATTTTGGAGAAATGGGTTCTAATTTTCCAATACCTGCCTCGAGTTTTGCTGAAGGTTTTAAAAGGAAGTATAACAAAATTCCTACTCCAATGGTGATGAGGCTCAACACCAAAACCGTATTGAATCCGTGCCAAAGAGCCAGGTGAATATCGGAAGCATCGGCGCCCAGGGCAGAAACCACGGGCTTGATAATTGAAGACTCTATAAGGGCCGGGAAAATACCGAAGAGAATTCCTAAAACGGCTAGTAATAATGGAGGCACCCATAATAAGGGGCCAGGCATTTTAACGTCTTCAAATTTCTGCGGAAGTTTTCCTGTAAAGGGTTTAATTCCCGCTACAAAACCGGCATAAAGCAGCAGAATTTTAGTAATCACAATGGCCGCGACGATAAGGATCACCATCGTGGTAGAATGAGTGGAAGCCTCATAGGTGAGCTCTTTTCCAAGAAAACCTATACTGGGCGGAATCCCTGCACTTGAAATAGCTGCCAGAATTCCGGCAATGGCCACCGGCATCATAATTTTTCTAAGTCCGGCCAGGACGGTAACATCCCGGGTGTGGGTTTGGTGATCTATAATTCCGGTAACCAGGAAGAGTGTGGCTTTATAAAGCGCGTGCACCACAATAAACACAGCAGCAGCTAAAAAAGCGGCCTGGGTCCCCAAACCTATTAAGAACACGAGAATTCCCAGCGCAGAAATGGTTGAATAGGCTAGAATCCCCTTAAGGTCGGTTCTAAACAGCGTATGCACCGCCGAATACAACATCGTAATTCCTCCAACGACAATAAGTGTAGTATTCCAAAAGCCGGTATCTCCAAGTACCGGGGTAAATCTCATCAATAAATAAACGCCCGCCTTTACCATAGTCGCAGAGTGCAGGTAAGTACTCACGGGAGTTGGCGCTTTCATCGCCCCGGGCAACCAGAAATGAAAAGGAAACTGCGCCGATTTGGTAAAGGCTGCACCAAATATAAAAATTACAGCCAGCAGGTAAAGTTTGTGACCCGCGATGGCTTCTTTCATTGTTAGCATTTCGGTAATGCTATAGGTGCCGGTTATGCTTCCTAAAAGCAGGGCGCCCGCCAGGAGGCTAAAGCCGCCAAAGCCGGTAATTCCAAGCGCTGTTAATGCCGATTTTCTTGAGGCGTTACTCGTATTATTGAATCCGATTAAAAAGAATGAACTTATACTGGTCAATTCCCAGAACAGGAACATCGAAATTATATTTTCTGAAAGCACCAGACCCAGCATCGCGGCCATAAACATGCTAAGGTATGCATAGAACCTGTCCAGGTATTGATGCCCCTTCAGATAAGAAGAAGTATAGGCAAAAACCAAAAACCCGATTCCCGTAATCATTAAGGAAAAAAGCAGGGAGAGCCCGTCAAGACTAAAACTAAGATTTACGCCAAAAGCCGGAACCCATTCATAAGTCCTGGTGATCACCTCACCTTTCGAAATTTGAGGGATGAAACTGGAAAAATAAACCAGTAAGGATAAAGGAATTAAACTGGCAAGAACGGAGGCTTTACCTTTAAAGAACTTCCCGGTAAACACCAGTAAAAAAGCAAATAAAAATCCCAGGAGTACAGCTGTTAGCATATTTAATCTAAAAAATTACCGTTCCCCGCAAATATAACAGTTATTATCGAAGTTTGCGAAGGCTGGAAAGCAGCTTAAGAATTCATTATAGATTTAAAATAGATTAAATGAAAAAAAATTAAATTTTAGTGAACAACTCATCCTAAATATTTAAGATTTCATAGATCTACAGGGAAAGATAAAGTTAAAAACTAACTCAATTAAAAATATATTTTTATCGATTATCAATAATTATAGATATATTTGTTATTGATAAACAATAAATTACTTAATGATTTTTTCAGACATCCTTAAACTTCTCGTTAGAGCATCGTTTTATTTAAATATCCTGATATGGCTTTTTGCATTTATTATTTTACTCTATTCATTATTTTACGATTCAGAATCGATTCTAAATTTTTTATTAATTAAAACAGAATATAATATAGAATCTGCGAATGCTCTTTTTTTCATTTTAATTTTCGGGTTGATAATTGGTTCAGTTTGGATTTTCATAATCTATTTATTCAAAAATTTAATCGACAGTCTAATAAGCGGCCCATTATTCACCAAAAAACAACTTACTGGCTTTAATCTTATAGGTCAATTACTGATTTTAATTACAGTAGCTGATGCCTTTTTTCTATTTGTATTTCGCATCATATTCGCTGGCAGACTACGGATAGAATTCGATTTTTTTGATTTTTGGTTCGTAATTGGGATTGGCTTATTTTTTATTCTGCTTTCCAAGGTCTTTAGAAATGCAAATAAATTAAAAGAAGAAAACGAATTAACAGTCTAGTAATGCCAATACTGATAAACCTTGATAGTATTTTAGAGAAGCGCGGTATGAAAAGTAATGAGCTCGCAGAACATATTGGAATTACTCAAGCAAATCTATCCATTTTAAAAACCGGCAAGGCCAGAGCTATACGATTTTCAACTTTAGAGGCAATTTGTGAGGCTTTAGATTGCCAGCCTGGCGATTTGTTGGAGTATCTAAAGGAATAAATTCTGGAAACAAACAAAAAAGCCGATAATCCATAGAACCATCGGCTTTTTAAAAATTTATTAGCTGAAAGATTAGTCGGCCAGGATAATGGCTTTGTTATCTTTCATTTCAAGAACTCCTCCTTTTATAGGGTAGTACAAAACATTGTTTCCTTCTTTTCTGAAGTCGGCCGAAAGATCTTCCAGCACGTATTTATCAAGCGAGGTATAGTTGATCTTCACCTCACCTTCGGTAAGGGTAGAAACTATAGGTGCGTGATTATTGAGCATCTGGAATTCTCCTTCGCTGCCCGGCACCTTTACCGCTTCAACTTCAGCTTTAAAAACTACCGCTTCGGGGGTTACTATTTCTAAATGCATATTGTTTTATTTGCTGTTAAGCTTCTA
Source organism: Salegentibacter haimaensis (assembly GCF_054121495.1). Lineage (NCBI taxonomy): Bacteria > Pseudomonadati > Bacteroidota > Flavobacteriia > Flavobacteriales > Flavobacteriaceae > Salegentibacter > Salegentibacter haimaensis. The sequence continues at coordinate 495,137 of NZ_JBSYGH010000001.1, read as the reverse complement.
ATTAATCTTCTTCAGCCAACATTTTCTCTCCGGCCTCAATAGCTTCCTCGATGGTACCTTTAAGGTTAAAGGCAGCTTCTGGCAGGTGATCTAATTCCCCGTCCATAATCATATTAAAGCCTTTAATGGTGTCTTTAATATCTACAAGCACTCCTTTAAGCCCGGTAAACTGCTCGGCTACGTGGAATGGCTGAGATAGGAAACGCTGTACACGTCTTGCACGCGATACGGCCAGTTTATCTTCTTCAGAAAGTTCTTCCATACCAAGAATAGCGATGATATCCTGAAGTTCCTTATAACGCTGTAAAAGCTCTTTTACGCGTTGTGCACAATCATAATGCTCTTTTCCTAAAATTTCAGGGGTAAGAATTCTGGAAGTAGAATCCAGAGGATCTACCGCAGGATAAATACCAAGCTCTGCAATTTTACGTGAAAGTACCGTGGTTGCATCCAGGTGGGCAAAAGTTGTTGCCGGCGCGGGATCGGTAAGGTCATCGGCAGGTACGTATACGGCCTGTACCGAAGTAATCGATCCGTTTTTGGTAGAAGTAATACGCTCCTGCATGGCACCCATCTCGGTAGCAAGCGTTGGCTGATATCCTACCGCTGAAGGCATACGTCCAAGAAGTGCAGACACCTCTGAACCGGCCTGGGTAAAACGGAAAATATTATCTACGAAGAAAAGTACATCTTTCCCCTGTCCTTCTCCGGCTCCATCACGAAAATATTCAGCAATAGTAAGACCAGAAAGGGCTACACGTGCACGTGCTCCTGGTGGCTCATTCATCTGCCCGAATACGAAGGTAGCTTTAGACTCGCGCATAGCAGCTTTATCTACTTTTTGCAAATCCCATCCGCCTTCTTCCATAGAATGCATGAAGTCATCACCATATTTTATAATACCAGATTCAAGCATCTCTCTAAGAAGGTCATTTCCTTCACGGGTACGCTCTCCAACTCCGGCGAAAACCGAAAGACCACCGTGGCCTTTGGCGATATTGTTAATCAATTCCTGAATAAGTACGGTTTTACCAACCCCGGCACCACCAAAAAGACCAATTTTACCTCCTTTTGCATAAGGCTCGATAAGGTCGATTACCTTGATCCCGGTAAAAAGCACCTCGGTAGAAACCGAAAGGTCTTCAAATTTTGGCGCATCACGGTGAATAGGCAGACCATCTTTTCCGGCTTTGGGAAGATTCCCAATCCCGTCTATAGCATCTCCTACCACGTTAAAAAGGCGCCCGTAAACATCTTTACCAACAGGCATTTGAATAGGTGCCCCGGTGGCCACTACTTCTACCCCACGGCTAAGACCGTCTGTAGAATCCATAGAAACGGTTCTTACAGTGTCTTCTCCAATATGAGACTGCACCTCAAGTACCAAAATAGAACCATCTTTTCTTGTGATTTCCAAAGAGTCATAGATCTTTGGCAGTTCAGCATTTTCTGAGTTGAACACAACATCAACTACAGGGCCAATAATCTGGGCAACTTTACCTGTTACTTTAGACATTATTTAATTCTTTAATGTTTAGTATTTAAAAATCGTAAAAACACCTGCCAGATCGAATTATAAATTGAAAATTCCAAACAGGTTATTTTCAGGCTGCAAAGATAGTTTTTTCCTGATAAAATCATATTCCATAAAGCAGAACTTTTTAGCTTGGCGCCACAAGCCTTAAATCGCGCGATTTCAGCAGAAAAACATTTTAGATTTTCTGAAAATTCAGGCTGAATTTTGGAAGATTCTTCATTGATTCAACCTCCATAAAAATTCATTCCATATAAAAATCCCTTTCAGATTGCTCTAAAAGGGATTTTAAATTTATTCTTCGGAAGCCTGCTTATTCTACAGTAACCGATTTTGCCAGGTTTCGTGGCTGGTCTACATTCTTTCCAAGCATTACTGCAATATGATACGATAACAGCTGAAGCGGAATAGTGGTCACTAACGGAGTAAGCGGCTCCAGAGTTTCGGGCACCTCGATCACGTGATCGGCCAATTCTCTCACCTCTTCATCTCCTTCGGTAACTATAGCGATAATTTTACCTTTTCTGGATTTGATCTCCTGGATGTTGCTCACCACCTTTTCATAATGACCTCTCTTGGTAGCAATCACTACCACCGGCATTTCTTCATCGATAAGAGCGATAGGCCCGTGCTTCATCTCGGCTGCGGGATAACCCTCAGCGTGGATGTAGGAAATCTCTTTAAGCTTAAGAGCCCCTTCAAGTGCAACAGGGAAGTTAAAACCTCTTCCCAGGTACAAACAGTTGCGGGCATCTTTATAGATATCGGCGATCATTTTAATATGTGCATCGCCTTCAAGAGCTTTTTCGATTTTACCCGGAATACGCTCCATCTCCTGCAAATAAGTTCTGAAATCGGAGTTCGAAATCGTGCCGTTATGCTTGGCGAGTTTCAGCGCCATTAAAGTCAATACCGTAATCTGAGTAGTAAAAGCTTTGGTAGAAGCCACTCCAATCTCTGGCCCCGCGTGGGTATAAGCCCCGGCGTGAGTTTCTCTGGAAATTGAAGATCCCACCACATTACACACTCCAAAGGCAAAAGCGCCTTTTTCCTTGGCAAGTTTTATGGCCGCCATAGTATCGGCAGTTTCTCCACTTTGGGAAATTGCAATAATCACGTCTTTTTCAGAAATAATCGGGTTACGATACCTGAATTCTGAAGCATATTCTACCTCTACAGGAATTCTCGCCAATTCTTCGAAGATATATTCCGCCACCAAACCGGCGTGCCAGCTGGTACCGCAGGCAACGATAAGAATTCGTTTGGCATTGGCGATTCGCTCAAGATTATCGTCTACCCCGGCCATTCTAATAATACCCTCATCGGCCAACATTCTTCCACGGAAAGTATCTGTAATCGCAGCTGGCTGCTCGTGAATTTCCTTCAGCATAAAATGGTCATAACCACCTTTTTCAATTTGCTCAAGATTTAACTGAAGTTCCTGTACATAAGGATCTACCAGGGTATCATCCTGGATCTTTCTCACTTTAACGCCTTTATTGCGTCTTACCACAGCCATTTCACCGTCTTCCAGGTAAATCGCATTATTGGTAAATTCAATAAATGGGGAAGCATCTGAAGCGATAAAAAATTCGTCTTCTCCAACCCCAATAGCTAACGGACTTCCCAAACGGGCTACCACTATCTCGTTGGGCTTGGTTTTATTAAAAACAGCAATCGCATAAGCTCCAATAGTTTGGTTAAGCGCAATTTGAACTGCTTTTCCAAGCTTTACTCCTTCTTTAAGAATCACGTCTTCGATAAGGTTCACCAACACTTCGGTATCGGTATCGCTTTCAAAGGTGTAACCTCTGCTTTTCAACTCTTTTTTAAGAGCATCATAGTTTTCAATAATCCCATTGTGGATGATCACAAGATCTCCGGAATTTGAATAATGAGGGTGAGAGTTCACATCATTTGGTTCCCCGTGGGTTGCCCATCGGGTATGGCCAATCCCAACGTTTCCGCTGGTGGGCATTGAACTTTCTAATTTTTCTTTTAAATCGGCAACTTTACCTTTGGTTTTACAAAGGTTTAGATCTTCACCGTTATGCAGGGCAATTCCCGCACTATCATATCCGCGGTACTCCAATCTTTGAAGTCCCTTCAGCACTATGGGATAAGCATCCCTATGCCCTATATAACCTACAATTCCGCACATAAGTTAAGTTTCCTGGTTAAATTATTATTCAGTTTCAGTATAGTAAATTCTAAGTTTCAGGCGCTTTTCTTCGTCATCAGAGAAATTTCCGTGAATCACGGTTCCAAAAGGCGCTTCTACCGTAGAAGTAGGCACTCGCTTCACCTCACCAGAATTTCTTACGCCCACTAAGCCTACACGATTAATATTTTGCACTACTGCCAATCCAAGTTTTACATTATCCCCATCGTTATTCAATATATTCCTAACGTGCTGGGTAAGCATTATCTTATAAAATATCCCGTTCTCATCTTCTCCTCTTTCCAGGGGTCTTGAAAAGGTGGTCAGAGAATTTAAGGGATCATTCTGACTTAGGTCCCTCAATTGAGTACTTGAAAAAGCATAATCTGCGATCATACGATTATTGGTAAGATCATAAACGATAAGTCTTTCGGGCTCGGTAAGCCCACTCATTTTTTCCTGGTTAACATACAATTTAAGACTGGCTTCATTAAAAATCCAGTTTCTTTCCCTAAGTTCCTGCAGTTCGGCCTCATCTTCAAATAAATCGATTACCGCTATACTACCTTCGCCACCCTGCAGATACAAATTTCGGGCCGCACCGGCATTTTGTGAATCTTCGATTTCAGCAGTAACATCTCCTGGCTTCTCATTTCGGAAAGTATTCACCACATTAGACTCAAAGCTAAAAGTATATTGATTGCGAAGTCTTGCGGTTTGGGTTTCTCCATCTTCATCTTCGATCTCCTGTTCATTGGTATAATACAAACGAACCCGACCCGAAGCGGGATTCAGAAAAATAAGGCTACCATCATTATTAATGGCTTCAGCTTTAATGAAAAGACCTCTAAAGTAGTTTCTGAAATTATTGTTGTTCGAAAGCTGTGAAGACCCAGCGCGGTCCAGAATTTTTTGTTCAAAAAATGAAACCGGAAGTTTAATACGCAGTGCCGGTGGTGAAACGATGGTGTCATTTTCCTCACCATTAAACTCATAGTCTACAATTTCGTTGCTCGAAGGCCTGAAATTTTCATCTACATATAAAGCTTCCCCAACTATGTTTTGCTCAAACACATCCTGTTGATCGCTATAATATTTTTGAGCATCCTGGAAATCGGCATCGGGATCTAAATCATTTAGAAAATAACCCGACTCATAAATACTAAGTTTGAATGGCTGATTTCCGAAAATTGAATCAAGGATATAGTCAAAATCGCCTGCGTCATTGCTTTCACCTTCACGGGAATAGTAGGGTATACTCATTACCACACTATCTAACTCTGGTTCGGTTCCAAAAGCAGGAGGAGTAGAACCTAAGGACAATTGTGTTAAAATACTGGCCTGTTTCAAACCATAAACCGGATGGTTATAGGCCCCCAGTTGGTAATCGGTTAAATTGTTGGTCTGTACAGATTTAAGATCCTGGGTGTAGGACCCTACCTCTAACTCTAAAAAATCAATATCGGTAGGATTTTCTATTACTTCACCTCCAACTTCTACGAATTCATCATCACAAGCTGTAAAACTTACAGCGATTCCAAATAGTGCTGCAATCCCCAGCCTAGTTTTTTTAAATATCATTCAGCAATAATTTCTATTAGGATAAAACTTTGGTAGTATAGAAATCCTGGTAAGCCTGGGATAACTCTTCCCGGGTCTTGTAAGGCAATAAGGGTTTATTGATTTTTTCCAGGTAATCTACTAAGTCTGCCGGAACATTATCTCCACCAATTATAAGGGCATCAGAATGATCGGCAGCTGTTTTTATTAGGTTTTGATAACTGGGTTCTTTCAGATGTTTGATATCTGATTTTTCCATTCCATCAAAAAGAATTTTGTCTCGCATTTCCATGTCTAACGTCCCATCGAAACTTTGATTGTATACCGAGGTTACAATTTTAGCTTCGGTAAACAAAGGGTCGTTGCCATAATATCGTCTAAGATACAAAGGAAGCAAGGAGGCCAGCCAACCGTGAACGTGAATGATATCGGGCGACCAGTTCAATTTTTTAACGGTTTCAATTACGCCTTTTGCGAAAAATATGGCTCGTTCATCATTGTCAGAAAACAAATTCCCGTCTTCATCGGTAAGGGTTGCCTTTCTTTTAAAATAATCTTCATTATCGATAAAGTACACCTGCATTCTCTCTTTAGGAATCGAGGCCACTTTAATGATTAGAGGCATATCCAGATCATTAATTACCAGATTCATCCCCGATAAGCGAATAACCTCGTGTAATTGGTGCCTGCGCTCGTTGATATTTCCAAACCGGGGCATAAATATCCTGATTTGACCACCCAGGTTATTCACCATTTTGGCGGCTTCAAAAGAGGTTGATGAAATTTCAGTTTCGGGAAGGTAAGGTATTACTTCAGATGATACGTATAATATCCTCTTATCTTTCATAAATTTGGTGCTTTAAATGCGATTGCGAACAAAAAACACGCAAAATTACAAAAATTTATGCAGAGTCACCTTAATATATTAAGTTTGCACGCTGTTAATTTTGAATTAAAATGCAGGTTTTTAAGCAAAAGCAAGCTCTTATTGATGCTGTTACAGGAGCCCGGGAAGCCGGAAAAAGCATTGGTTTTGTGCCCACTATGGGCGCCCTGCACGAGGGTCACTTATCTCTGGTAAAACAGGCATCTCGAGCCTGTGACCAGGTGGTGATTAGCATTTTTGTAAACCCTACCCAGTTCGACAATCCAAAAGATCTGGAAAAATATCCCCAAAACCTGCAATCAGATCTTGATTTATTGAGCGATTTAAATGGCGATTTCTGGATTTTTGCCCCCAGCCCGGCAGAGCTTTATGGCTCGAAAGTAAGTTCCCAAAACTTCAATTTTGACGGCCTGGAAAAAGTGATGGAAGGTGAATTTCGCGCTGGACACTTCAACGGGGTAGGAACGGTGGTTAAAATTCTTTTGGAGACAATTAAACCCGATAAAGCCTTTTTTGGAGAGAAAGATTTTCAGCAATTGCAAATCGTTAGAAAACTGGTAGAAAAAGCCGGGCTTCCGGTAGAGATTGTTGGCTGCCCTATTCTAAGAGAGGAGTCGGGGCTTGCAAGGAGTTCGCGCAATGAACGACTAAGCGAACTGCATCGCGAAAAAGCCTCTTATATCTATGAAACCCTGCAAAGAGCCAGGGATTTATTTGGCACAGAAAGTGCAGATTATGTGCGGCAATGGGTGCAAACCCAATTCGAAAATCATCCGTTTTTAAAACTGGAGTATTTTGAAATTGCCAATACCAAAACATTGAAAAAAATTAAAAGAAAAAGACCGGGCAATCAATATCGCGCTTTTATCGCGGCCTATGCCGGAGATGTACGCTTGATCGATAATATTGCCTTAAATTCCTAATTAAATTCCATGCTTGTTCACGTAGTAAAATCTAAAATTCATCGCGTAAAAGTTACCGGAGCCGATCTTAATTATATTGGAAGCATCACCATCGATGAAGATCTTATGGAAGCCGCCAATATTATTGAGGGCGAAAAAATTCAAATTGTAAATAACAACAATGGGGAAAGGCTGGAAACCTATGTAATTCCCGGGCCACGAAATTCGGGAGAGATCACCTTAAATGGTGCGGCAGCCAGAAAAGTAGCCAAAGGAGATGTTTTGATTTTAATCGCTTATGCTTTAATGGATTTGGAAGAAGCTAAGAACTTTAAGCCCTCACTGGTGTTCCCCGACGAAGAAACCAATTTGCTGAAATAATTCCTTGAAGAAAAAAACAGCTAATATTTTAAAAATTGTACTCCCGCTTGCATTGGGAGTTTTTCTCATCTGGTATTCTCTTGGCCGCGCCACCCCCGAGGAACGCCAAGAGCTTTGGCTCAATATTATCAATGCAAACCCCCTTTGGATTTTACTCTCCATACTTTTTGGAACGCTTTCACATATATCACGCGCTTACCGCTGGAAATTTATGCTGGAACCAATGGGCTTCAAACCCCGGTTTTCCAATTCCTTTATGGCGGTTATGGCCGGATACCTGGCCAACTTCGGTATACCCAGATCGGGAGAGGTGCTACGGGCCGCAAGTCTTTCCACTTACGAGAAAATCCCTTTTGAAAAAGCCTTCGGAAGCATAATTTCTGAAAGAATAGCCGACGTTTGTATCATGCTATTAATTATGGCCGGCACCATATTTTTACAAACCGAGCATCTTTTAACCTATTTTGAGGCCAATAACATCAATCCGCTCACCAGTCTCATTGTTTTGGCTGTTTTAGTTCTGGGGTTTCTTGGCGGGTTAAAAATTATTCAGCATTCAAAAATTCCCTTTCTGGTTCGCATTCGAAAAATGGCTCAGGGACTTCTGGAAGGAATGCGCAGCATTTTTAAAATGCAGCAAAAATGGGCCTTTATTTTTCACACCCTGTTTATTTGGCTTATGTACGTGCTTATGTTTTGGGTGATTATCTATTCGGTTCCTGAACTGGCCGAAAAAGCAAGCCCGGGTATGGTGATGGCTGCCTTTGTGGTGGGTTCGCTTGCAATTTCGGCTACCAATGGCGGAATTGGAGTTTATCCCGTAGCCATTGGCGCTATCTTAATTCTCTTCGGAATCAGCAAACAATCGGGTGAAGCCTTTGGCTGGATCACCTGGGCGTCTCAAACCTTATTAGTTTTAGTTCTCGGCGGACTTTCATTTATCCTACTCCCTATACTTAACCGTAAGTCCCAAAAAGACGAAATTGTTAAACCCTAGGAGCTGTTTTTAAGACTTGCTGTTAAGCTTTTCCTTAAAAATAGAGCTTTGCAATTTCTTTAACAGCCTGAGCCTGAGTCAAAAATTATCTTTACCTTGTTGAGTATTAACCAAGAATGCACCTATGATGAAAAAATTACTTTTACTGCTGGTAATGGTGGCTCCGGCCCTGCTTACCGGTCAAATTAAATACGAGACTCTTAAGTCTCAGAAGTTAGGCGAAGAGCGCCGAATCAAGATCCAACTGCCCCGAAACTACGAGCAAAACAGCGATAAAAGCTATCCTGTAATGGTAGTTTTAGACGGGGAATACCTTTTTGAACCTGTTGCCGGTAACGTAGATTACTATTCATATTGGGAAGACAGTCCCGAAATGATAGTCGTAGGCGTTATGCACGACAACAAACGCTATGACGATGCCTATTATGACCCAGATCGTACATTCCTTCCTATAGACACGGGAGCCGATTTCTTTGAATTCCTGGGAATGGAACTGCTGACGCATATCGATAAAAATTATCGCACAGCCGATTTTAAGGTTATTGTAGGCCACGATTATACTGCAAACTTCATCAATTATTATTTGCTGAAGGAAGATCCTATTTTTGATGGCTACATCAACCTTAGCCCAGATCTGGCGCCACAAATGACCGAGCGTATTGCCGGAGCCCTGGCCAATCAAAGCCGGAAGAAATATTATTATATGGCCACCGGAAGCGATGATATTAGCGATCTAAAAGAAAAAATCCTGAAATGCGATGGGGAACTTAAAAAGATAAACAGCGATAAGCTGGCCTATACTTTTGATAATTTCCCAAATGCAACTCACTATTCTCTGGTAGGTAAAGCTATCCCTTCTGCACTTGAAAGTATGTTCGAGGTTTATCGCCCCATTACTACCAAAGAATATAACGACGTCCTGATGCAAACCTCGATCTCTTCAGTAGATTATTTAAATGAAAAGTATAGCAACATCAATAATTTATTTGGAGTTAAAAAGAAAATTAGGCTTAACGATTTTATGGCTGTAAATAAAGCCATCGAAAAGACCAGGCGCTGGGATGAGTATAAAGCCTTAAGTAAAATGGCTTATGAGCACTACCCGGGCACTATGCTGGGTATTTACTTCGAAGCACGTTACGAAGAGGAAACTGGTAATCCTAAAAAGGCGATGAGAACCTATCAGAATGCCTACGGACAGCAAAAAATTGGATTCCTGGATACCGATTTTATGTTAGCCAGAGCCGATGCAATTAAAAAAGATTTCGGTTATTAGCGAAAACTATTTCTCGCTTTATGGCCAAGGTTAAGACTACTTTTTATTGCCAGAATTGTGGCAGTCAATATTCCAAGTGGCAGGGCAAATGCTCGGCCTGTAATCAATGGAACACTATTGCTGAAGAACTTGTAGAAAAACCCGACCCAAAAAGCTGGAAAACTCCGGCGCAAAACAATGCCCGGAAAACCGCAAAACCTCTAAGAATTGCTGAAATCGAGACGGCACCCCAGGACCGGATGGACACTTCTAACCAGGAGTTAAATCGGGTTTTGGGCGGCGGTCTTGTTCCGGGCTCCCTTACGCTTTTGGGAGGGGAACCGGGAATTGGAAAGAGCACGCTTTTACTTCAAATTTCATTACTGCTTAAGTATAAAGTTTTATACGTCTCTGGTGAGGAAAGTCAGCAGCAAATTAAGATGCGGGCAGAGCGTATTCATTCCAATCCTACTAATTGTTACATTCTTACCGAGACAAAAACTCAAAATATTTTCAGGCAAATTGAAGAATTGGAGCCCGAGGTAGTTATCATCGATTCGATTCAAACCTTGCACAGCGATTATATAGAAAGCGCTGCAGGCAGTATCTCGCAAATTCGCGAATGTACCGCCGAACTAATTAAATTCGCTAAAGAAACCAACACCCCGGTAATCTTAATTGGTCATATCACCAAAGAAGGCAGCATTGCAGGCCCTAAAGTGCTGGAACATATGGTAGACACCGTTCTGCAGTTTGAAGGTGACAGAAACCACGTTTACCGCATTCTTAGAGCCCATAAAAATCGCTTTGGCTCCACCCACGAACTGGGAATTTACGAAATGCAGGGCAGCGGCCTGAGAGAGGTTAATAATCCTTCTGAAATTCTTATCTCACGAAATGACGATTCCCTTAGTGGAACTGCAATTGCTTCAACTCTTGAAGGTATGCGCCCGCTTATGATCGAGATTCAGGCTTTGGTAAGCACGGCGGTTTATGGTACCCCACAGCGCTCTACCACCGGTTATAATGCCAAAAGATTAAATATGATCCTTGCCGTGCTTGAAAAACGCGCGGGTTTCAGGCTGGGAGCAAAAGATGTATTTCTGAATATCACCGGGGGCATAAGCGTTGACGACCCGGCTATAGATTTGGCTGTGGTAGCCGCGATCCTATCTTCAAATGAGGATATTCCTGTTGAAAAGGATGTTTGTTTTGCGGCTGAGGTTGGCCTGGCAGGAGAAATACGGCCCGTCCCCCGTGTAGAACAACGCATACTCGAAGCTGAAAAACTCGGTTTCGCCTGGATTTTAATCTCCAAACAAAGCAAACTTCCGAAGGAAAATTACAACATAAGCATCGTAAAAGTAAATCGCATAGAAGACGTGGTTAGCCATCTCTTCGGCTAAACTGGCATAATTTCTGAATAAATCAGGCTGCTATGAAAAAAACCGGCCCATATATTTTTTTGTTTCTGAGCCTTCTCTTGTTATTTACAGGCTGTTCTCAGATCAATAAAGCTTCAGATCTTATTACCAAACCCACAGCCAGGGAGAAATACCAGAGAGATTTTGAAATTTCAGATGAGTTATTTGAGATTTGGGAAGCACAGTTAGAACTCGCACAACGGGATAGCCTAAGCCCCGATTTGCCTTATTCACAAACCGGAAAATTCTTTCCCCGCAGCTTTGAGATCTATTCTTATGATCTCAATTTACAGGCCGGGGAGCGATTGAGCTTTTCTTTGGAATCAGATACTCTTTTAGGGCCGGTATTTATGGAACTTTTTGAAGTAGGTGGGGATAGCATACGGGAATTTCGGAAACTTGAATCAATTAAACTGGAAAACAAGCCGTTTTTGTTTGAAGCCAAAGATGCTTCCAATTACAAACTGGTTTTACAGCCCGGCATAGAAGCTTCTGGCAACTACCGGTTTTTAATAGAAAAACAGCCGGTTTTTAAATTTCCGGTAGCCGGAATGGGAAATTCGGCCATTAAAAGTTTTTGGGGAGCCAACCGGGATGGTGGTGCCCGCAGCCACGAAGGCATCGATATTTTTGCAAACCGCGGCACGCCGGTAATCGCAGCTACGAATGGTAGAATTGGTTTTACCGGAGAAAAAGGTTTAGGCGGAAAACAGGTTTGGCTAAGAGATAGCAAAAGAAATCTTTCGCTTTACTACGCGCATTTAGACAGCATAGCAAATGTTTCCGGAAACGTGAAAATTGGTGACACCCTTGGTTTTGTTGGCAATACCGGAAATGCACGAACCACCCCGCCTCATTTACACTTCGGGATTTACCGCAGTTACCGGGGTGCAATTAATCCGCTGCCTTTTGTTTTTACCTATCCAGAGCTTCAACCAGAAGATTTTATTTCTGAAAAACCACAAAACCTGAAGATTAACGGCAGCACTGCGAATCTTCGAAATAAACCCGGCACTACGGGTTCAAAAATCATAGGCCGGCTAGAGGCCGGCGACACCCTGAAGTATTTGGGTAAAAGCGATCAATGGATTCACGCCCGCACCCGTAATGACCAGGCCGTATTTATTCACCAAAGCCTGGCAAGCCCGCTTTAAGGCGCAGGATTCGGATTTGACAAATGCACCTTTTCGATATCCTCTAGAACCTCAGGCGTAAGCTGCAAATCAATACTTTCTATATTTTCCAGCAATTGTTCATTCGAAGTAGCTCCAATAATATTGCTGGTCACAAAAGACCTGCTATTTACAAAAGCCAGAGACATTTGTGTAAAATTAAGCTCGTGTTTATCGGCTATTTCTTTGTAAGCTTTGGTAGCTTCCATCGCTCTCTCGCCTGTATACCTGGAATACTGCGGAAAAAGGTCCAGCCGGCTGTTTTTTGCCAGACCGCTGAGATGCTTCCCGGTTAACATCCCCATACCTAAAGGAGAATAAGGCAAATAACCCACATTTTCCCTTTCTAAAACCTCGGTTAAGCCAATCTCATCTTTTCTATTCAAAAGGCTATACGGGTTTTGCACCGTGCTCATTCTAAGATAGGCCTGCCTCGCCTCTTCCACGCAGCGCATCACCCCAAAAGGGGTTTCGTTAGAAAGGCCTGCAAGACGAATTTTTCCTTTTTTGACGAACTGTTCCAAATTCTCCAGGATTTCCCTGAAATTATCTTCCCATTCTTCGTCTGCCTTGTGCTTATAGTCAAGTTTTCCAAAGAAATTCGTATTGCGCTCCGGCCAGTGCAACTGGTAAAGGTCTATATAATCGGTTTGCAGGCGTTTTAGGCTCTTATCCAGGGCTTCTTCCATTGCTTCCCTGCTGAAGCCCAAATTATCTCTAATATGCGCCACAGCACGACCGGGCCCGGCAACTTTCGAAGCAAGAACCACCTCATCCCGGCGACTGGTTTTCTTTAACCAGGTTCCTATTATTTCTTCGGTACGTCCCTGGGTTTCGGGTTTGGGCGGTACTGCATACATTTCGGCGGTGTCGAGAAAATTCACCCCTTTTTCCAATGCGAGATCGATTTGGGAATGTCCTTCGGCTTCAGAGTTTTGTTGTCCCCAGGTCATCGTGCCCAGGCATATTTTACTAACTTTTATATCAGAATTAGGTAAGGCAGTATATTTCATCAGGTTGGTTTGGGGTGGTTATTCGGTTTCCTGCAGCAATTTGGTGACCTCATCCAGCTTTGGAGCCAGAATAACTTCAATTCTGCGGTTTTTTGCTTTTCCTTCGGAAGTTTCGTTGCTGGCCACCGGCGCATGTTCTCCACGACCTGCAGCAGTAAGATTTGAAGGATCAATATTTTGATTAAGTCTTAGAATTTCTACGATAGAAGTGGCTCGTTTTACTGAAAGATCCCAGTTATTTTTCAGAGCTCCACTTCCGCCATAAGGCACATTGTCGGTATGCCCTTCAATTAAAACCGAAATATCAGGGTTTTGAGCCAATACTTCTCCTAACTGATTTACAGCCTGCCGGCCTTCGGCATTTACCGCCCAGCTCCCCGAACTGAATAGCAATTTATTTTCCATAGAAACATAAACTTTACCGTCTCTTTGCTCTACGGTTAAGCCTTTGCCTTCAAAATTGGTTAGCGCTTTGGAAACTGCCTCGCGCAAAGCATTCATTTTTGCATCTTTGGAAGCGATTAAACTTTCCAGTTCATCAATTCTACGCGACCTGGCATCGAGATCTTTTTCGAGTTTTTCCAACCGGGCCTGTTCAGCTGCCAGCCTGCGCTCTTTTTCATCCAACTGACTAAGCAGCTCGCGGTTTTGCCTGGAATTTTCGGCTATGGCTGCTGAAGAATTTTCTGAAAGCGCATCGTACGAATTTCGAAGTTTTTGATGCGAAGCTTCCAAAGTATTAAAATCGGTGGTTAGCTTTTGAAATTGTTGTTGAAGGGCTGCATGCTCTTCCTGCAAATTTCGATATTCAGACTCCATACCACGGAATTTTTCCAATTCCCTGTTTAAATCTCTGTTCTCGGTTTGCAGCCTGCTGTATTTTGAATCCAGTTCATTAAATTTTTTTGAAGAAACACAAGAACTCAAGACTGAAGCCGAAATGCTGGCGATTAAAAGTATTTTTTTCATAGATAGGTTTATTCTAATTCAACAAGTACGGGACAATGATCACTATGTAAAGCATCGGGTAAAATAACCGCGCGTTTTAAACGATCTTCCAGAGGTTCGGCCACCAAATTATAATCGATTCTCCAGCCTTTATTATTGGCCCGGGCATTCGCGCGATAACTCCACCAGGAATAGTGATGCGCTTCGTCATTAAAGTGCCTGAAAGAATCTATAAATCCGCTTTTCATGAAATTATCAATCCATTCCCTTTCCACCGGTAAAAAGCCCGATACGTTTTTCAATCTTACGGGATCGTGAATATCTATGGCGCGATGGCAAATATTATAATCGCCACAAATCACCAAATTAGGCACTTCTTCTTTTAATTCATCTATATATTCCTGGAAATCGGCCATATATTGAAGCTTATGATCCAGCCTGGCCAGGTTTGTTCCCGATGGCAGGTACAAACTCATCACCGAAAAATCATCAAAATCAACCCTTAGGTTTCGCCCCTCGAAATCCATATAATCGATTCCGGTGCCGTATTCGACATTCTTAGGTTCCACTTTGCTCAAAATCGCAACCCCGCTATAACCTTTTTTTTGAGCAGGATACCAGTAATGATAAGGAAAACCGGCTTCTTCAAAATCTTCGAGATTCAATTGGTTAGGTTCGGCTTTTATCTCCTGAAGACAAAGCACATCTGGATTGGCCTGTTGGACCCATTCTAAAAATCCTTTTCTTATCGCAGCTCTTATTCCATTAACGTTATAAGAAATAATTTTCATAGGAAGGTATTTTCCCCAAAAATAAACTTATCTGAAGAATGCACAAATGGAACAAAAGTTTAAAAACAGGAAAATATTTATTTCACAATTATTCGCTTGACCTTTCCTACTTTTCGGGTGCCCATTCTTACCAAATACACTCCACGGGCCGCATAACTCATATCGAATTCATAAGTGTAGCCAAGACCATCATTATACACCTGGTTTTCGAGTATTTTTCTTCCGGTGATATCGTGAATGGTGATGCGCAGGGTCTCATCAAAATCGGTTTCCATGATAGCTCTAAAATAGCGCTGATCTTCAGAAATAATGATTAAATCGGCATCGTTAAGCAGAAAATCCTCAATGTCGAGATTGCTGTCTATGATATTAACGGTATAATCGTGGGTAGTCCCGTACTCCATAACATTACAGGGATCGTTTAGATCACCTTCAAAACTAACGTCTCCGGCACGAACCCTGAGTAAATGTTCTCCCAAAGCGGCATCGCCGGGTAAAGTAAAACTCACACTATGCCAGCTTCTTCGGGTAGGAATAACTTCAGAAGTAATCACCCGTTCTGAATCTTCAAATACCCCATTGTCATTGAAATCTATCCACATAGACATTTGTTCATCGTCATCGCTGGCGTATAGGCTCTGCACCCTAACTTCGTGCGTGGACTGGGCGCGATCAAGATCGGTGAAATCGCTGGTAAAATCTTCATATCCATTTCCACAGGGAATTCTCTCATTCAGAATATCGCCCAATTCAAAAGAGAAAATCCCATCCCCATAAGTACAATCTGAACCTTCAGGAATACAATCCTGGTGTACTACAAATTTCACCTTTTCATCGTTGGATTCCTTTTGGTCATTTTCAAGCCGGGTTCGGGCACTAATTCTATACCTGCCGGGATTAGATAAATTTGCAGCCCGATCAAAAATCAACACATCATTTTCGCCAGGTTCTAAACTTCCCGTGTAATTCTGCACCACGCTAAAATTATTGTTCACCCTGTATTCTACCGGAAAATTGGATTGCGGCATCCCTCCAAAATTTTCAATAGTAACGGCCACCTGCTCCATTCCCAGGTTCTGCCCATTATCTGGAGAATCTATGGAGGTCACCCCAACATCATTAGGCAGTAAATGGGTTACCGTGGTTTCATAGGCGTCATTAAATTCAGCCTGATCTATATCGAGATAGGTGCTAAGTACAAAATCATATTCCCTGCCTTCTTCCGATAGATCGGCGGTTTGGGAAAAAGTATATTCGGCAGTGCTGGTGGCTGCAATACTTCCCGTAAAGGTTTCAGTAACTGGCTCGCCCCCATCGATCTGGTAACTCACTTCAAAATTAGACTGGGCATTAGTACCGAAATTTCGAATTCTAATGGTGATTTCTTCATTATTTCCCAATGTAGCATCGGTGGGAGAAACCAAAGCGATAACACCAACATCGTTAGGAAAGTCGGGTGCAATCTTGAACACACCCACCTGATTTTTACGCTCAAGTCCATCAAAATATTCGCCGTTATGCCAAAAGCTTAACCCGTCATCGGGATCTACGGCAAGATGAGCATAATCGCCATATCTAAAACTCGGGTTATTGCTTTGCCCTTCTATGATGCTGCGCTCTTCCACAGTCATTTGCCCGGGAGGATCGTTTACATATCTTCCCGTATAACGCAATGAGGGAAAAATTGGGTTTTCAGGGCTATCGTCCAACACCGTATACCCAAGACCAATATTCCCCAGCGCGTCTATTCCAATACTTCCGCAGAAACGATCGCTTTTATCTGGCGCATAGGTTCCTTCCTGATGCACCTGCCAGTTGCCACCATCGGCAGGCTGCCTTAATTCATACCAGCGAATGGCCGCGTGCTCTCCCGGAGACGGGTCTACATCTACCACAAAATTCATCACCACCGAATTATGCGAAGCAAACCTGCGGTATTGGGTGCTGTACATCATCGCGGCCTGCAACACATCTATATCGCGACCATCAAATGGCTGGGAAAGGTTTTCAAAAGAGCCCCCATCGAAAGTAGCTATAAAGGGAGAAACTCCCTGGCCAGGGCCAAGTTCCTGGGATTCTGAAATTGTGGAATTCCCTATGGAATTCCAATCCATGTTCACATTCCATAATTTAAGATGGTCTACCTCTACCCCAGACCAGGCATCATCCTGCAAATAAATTATAGGTGCATTCCCGCGTGGAGGTAGTCTGTTCCCGGTAGCATTAAATCCAGCAGGGCTGTAAAACCCATTGGTACGAATCCCAGGTAGCGGAAAACCAACCACCCTGGCCGATTCTCCCACCAGCATTTTATCGCGTTCAATGGCATAAATCACCGGGGTCTCCCCGGCGGTTCTCCAGTTTTTATTCGTAGTGATATAATAGCCGTCGCTCCAAACCGAAATTTTCGGATAATCTGGTAATACCCCATTGGTTGGAAACCTGTAAGTATACCAGCCATCGGTCACGGGGTTTGGCCCCTGCGAAATGGCTACAAGAAAACTTTCAGGAGTGTCGCTAAATTGGCTTATGATAAACCTATCGGCAAATTCATCGTATAAAATTATGGGATCCCCCAGATTTTCGTTGGTGAACTCGCCTCCTATACTTGCAAGGGAAGCGGGCGGCGTGATTTGATTTCCTTCATTATCAAAAATTGAAAATGCCGAATTCCATCCGTTTACATAATGATTTGGACCTTTAGCGCCTGTAGGGTCTGAGGGCGTCGAACGGGTGGAGGCAGCTTCAAAAGTGATGAGTGGGGCCCTTCCGGGAATTTCTCCCATTTTGAGCTGTGCGGCCGGGTCCTGAGTCTTTGGTAAACCCTTCCCTGGAACCACGGCATTAATCCCGCGGTTTCTGGGGTTGTACAATTTATATTCCGTAGAAGGGGCCTGTAATTTGCGTTTTGAAAATGATGATGACAGGACTGCCCTGGCCGAATCAATATAAACCGGGCCGGCTATTTCTCTAACCTGAGCCTGCAGTCCAGGATGAAAAAGTAAGCTAAAAAGAAAAAGAAGTAATAGTTTTTTCATCTGGAGATATTTCAAATATTCTTTAAAAATAAACAATCTTGAAATATCAAAAACAAAAGAGGCAACGAATCTAATTTTCGCCACCTCTTTTAAGACTATTTTAGTAGGGAATTCCTATCCCATCCAACTTCTAAATTCTACTTCTTTTCGAATTAGCCCGGCTAGCTCGCTAATTGAAACTCGTTTTTGCTCCATAGAATCCCTGTATCGCAGGGTTACGCTTCTATCTTCTAAGGAATCGTGGTCTACCGTAATACATAGTGGGGTTCCCGCAGCATCCTGGCGACGGTAACGACGGCCAATGGCATCTTTTTCATCATATTGCACCTGGAAATCCCATTTTAATTCATCGATGATTTCCTTTGCCAACTCTGGCAGGCCATCTTTTTTAACCAATGGGAGGACCGCTGCCTTGGTGGGAGCAAGAATTGCCGGTAGTTTCAGTACGGTTCTGGTGGTTCCACCTTCTAGCTCTTCTTCCTGAAGAGAAGACGAGAAAACCGCCAAAAACATTCTATCCAATCCTATGGAAGTTTCAATTACATAAGGCACATAATTCTCTCCTAATTCGGGATCGTAAAAACGAAGTTTTTTTCCTGAATATTCTTCGTGAGCTTTCAGGTCGAAATCGGTACGGGAGTGAATTCCTTCCAGTTCTTTAAATCCGAAGGGGAAATTGAATTCTATATCGGTGGCAGCATTAGCGTAATGCGCCAGTTTTTCGTGATCATGGAAACGGTAATTTTCATCACCCAAACCAAGCGAAGCGTGCCATTTTTGGCGGGTTTCCTTCCAGTATTCAAACCATTTTAATTCTTCGCCGGGACGCACAAAAAACTGCATTTCCATTTGCTCAAATTCCCGCTGGCGAAAAATGAACTGTCGGGCTACAATTTCGTTTCTAAAGGCTTTACCTATTTGTGCTATTCCAAAAGGAATTTTCATTCGCCCGGTTTTCTGAACGTTAGAAAAGTTCACGAAAATTCCCTGTGCAGTTTCGGGTCTAAGGTAAAGATCGGTAGCCGACTCGGCCGAAGCTCCCAGCTTGGTACCGAACATTAAATTGAACTGCTTTACATCGGTCCAATTTTTCGAACCGCTCTCGGGGCAGGCAATTCCAAGCTCCTCGATCAAAGCCTTAACATCGGCCAGGTTTTCATCGGAAAGCGATTTGGCTAAACGCTCCAGGATTTCCTTCTGTTCAGTTCTATACCGAATTACCCTGGGGTTGGTGTTTACAAATTCTTCTTCATCGAATTTCTCACCAAAACGCTTCCTGGCTTTTTCTATCTCTTTCTGGGCTTTTTGATTGATTTTTTCAGCATAATCTTCAATCAATACATCGGCACGATAGCGTTTTTTGGAATCTTTATTATCGATTAATGGATCGTTAAAAGCATCTACGTGACCTGAAGCCTTCCAGGTGGTAGGATGCATTAAAATCGCAGAATCCAGGCCTACTATGTTTTGATGCATTTGCACCATGCTTTTCCACCAGTAATCCTTGATGTTTTTCTTGAGTTCAGCACCGTTTTGACCATAGTCATAAACCGCGCTTAACCCATCATATATTTCACTCGATGCAAAAATATACCCATACTCTTTTGCATGGGATATTACATTTTTAAATTGATCGTCTTGTTTTGCCATAGCGCAAAAATAGAAAAACCGCCCTGATTAATACCAAGACGGCTTTTGTAAATTTTAATTTCTAATTTATCTCAAACTAAAAGAACCGGTTCCCAACAAGGTTGCGTCGGCATAGACATAAACCTTATAAGTCCCTTCAAGTAGCTTGTCCTCGCTGGTATTGCTCAGAATACAAACATCGAGTTCATTATTTTCATAATAAACTTTAGATGCAGCACTGTAAACCATAGGTCCACCCTCGTGATTTACCACGATTTCATCGCCTACCAGTTCGTTTTCGGGATTGTAAACCTGAACATACATATTGCGTTCTCCCGGTCCTGCCAGATCATTAGCAGTGATAGTAAAACAGGTTCTAATCTGGTCTACACGTCGGGTACGATCATTTTCTACGAGTTTACCGCTATTTCTTACAATCACACCTTCGCCGCTAAGATTGGTAATTTTTAGCTGCGCGGCCCTATCTACTTTATTTGATAGACTCTGATTGGTATTTTGAAGAGAATCTGAAAGTCTGGTTCTTTCCTGTAAGGCGATACTGGTACTGTCTAAAGTCGTCGTCATTCTTTGGTTTTCGGCGCTAAGACTATCTACCACGCGGAAGAGCCTGTCTTTTTCGGCTCTCAGGTTACTGATTTCTCTTCTGTACCGGGAAATCAAAACCAGATTGGCTTCATTGTCTTTAACCGAATCTAAAAGCCGTGAAATGCGTTCCCGCGCATTCACCAGATCCTGATCCATAATCTCATTCTCTTCAATGGCCTCATCATATTTGATAATAAGGTCATTGAGCTCGTCTTCGATTACGGCTTTTTCCTTTTGGAGGATGGCTTTATTTTCTTTTTCCTCATTGTAAAATTTAACCGTGTAAATTCCAAGAGCGACCAAAGCCACAGCCAGAATTCCGGTTAAGACTTTCAAAGCGGTGTTGTTTTTCTTCTCAGTCATCATATTAACAGATTGATTTAGTTTGTAAATTTATAGGTTTAAACCACTTAGCAAAACGCACTTAACAAATGTTTCACGATTTCATAAATTTGTTATACCCGGAAATTTGCAACTGCTGCGAAGCCGAACTCCTTAACAATGAATGCGTTATATGCACCTGCTGCCTACATGAACTTCCTTTAACCAACTATCATCTTGAAAACGAAAATCCTGTTAAAAAAGTATTTTATGGGCGACTGGAGGTGGTTTCTGCTACCGCATTTCTACATTTTGCCAGGAAAACCAAAGTTCAGCAATTAATGCATAATCTCAAATACAAAGGGCAAAAAGATATTGGCACTTACCTGGGCCGTTGGATGGGTGCTCAATTATCAGAAAATCAAAAATTTAAAGAAATCGAGGTGGTGCTTCCGGTACCTTTGCATAAAAGAAAATTAAAAAGCCGGGGGTACAACCAGGTGGAGAATTTTGCCCGCGAGCTGGCCTTGAGTTTACAGGCTGAGTATATAGACGATGTTTTGGTAAAACGAACGGCTTCAGCCACTCAAACTCTAAAGGAACGCCTGGCCCGCTGGGGCGAAATCGATGCTAATTTTGAGGTCGAAAATTCAGAAAAACTTCAGCATAAAAAAGTACTGCTCACCGATGATATTATCACCACCGGCGCTACTCTGGAAGCCTGCGGAAATAAACTCAACCAAATTCCCGGCCTGCAACTTAGCCTGGCCGCAATGGCGATAACCGATTGATACTTTCAGAAAAATGAATAATAATCGTTTCTTTGTGAGTAGATTTTAAAATAAATTATGCTGAAGCGAATTCCCGGTATCCTGCTTGTTTGCGTTCTTTTACTTAGCCTGGTGCAATGTGCCAAAAAGGGTATGCCCGAAGGTGGGCCCATAGATGAAGACCCGCCAAAGTTTCTTCGCGCTTCCCCCGAAAATTACAACACTAATTTCAAGCGGGAAGAAATTCGAATTTATTTCGACGAATATTTAAAACTCGATAACCCCCGGCAGCAAATCATTATTTCCCCGCCTATAAATCCGCGGCCTTCTATATTGCCATTGGGTAGCCCCCGCAGGGATATTCGAATTCAAAACCTCGATAGCCTGCAACCCAATACTACCTACACGATTAACTTCGGAAAAAGTATTGTAGACAATAATGAAGGAAATCCGTTGCCTTATTTCAAATATGTATTTTCCACCGGTTCATATCTGGACTCCTTAAAGGTTACCGGAAGTGTTAGCGATGCAAGACTAAAGGCCCCGGCCGAATTTATCTCGGTTTTTCTCTATCAAGTAGACTCGGCCTATACCGACTCGGTAGTGTATAAACAAGATCCATTTTATGTAACCTACACCCTTGATAGCAGCGTAAATTTTGAACTGGAAAACCTTAAGGCCGGTACCTATAAACTGGTAGCTATTGAAGACAACAATGACAATTACCGTTATAATCCAAAAAGTGAAAAAATAGGATTTGTAGCCGATCCCATTAGCATTCCAACCGATTCTACCTATCATCTCACCTTATTTAAAGAAGAACTAACTTTCACTCCCGCAAGGCCTAAACTCTTTAAGGGCCAGCAAATTATTTTTGGCTATGAAGGCTTTGTAAATCCCGATAGCGTTGAAATTAGATTGCTTAATCCAACTCCTGAGGGCTTCGATTCCCGCCTGGTGAAAGATCCTCAAACCGACACGCTTTACTATTGGTACAAACCAAAACTCGAAATAGACAGCCTTTCTTTTGAGGTGCGAAGCCCCGGCACACGGGACACGCTTTTTGCGAAAATTGCCAATCCCGAAAGAGATTCCTTAAAGATCACCGCCGAACCTTCGGGAACTATCGAACTCAACCAGGATTTTAGGCTTAGAGCCAACACGCCATTGGTAGAAAGCAATGAAGAATTTATTAGAATTATCGATCAGGATTCGGTTGAGGTGGCTTTTAGCACAGTACTCGAACTTAGAAAAAATCAGCTGCGTATAATTTTCGACAAAACCGAAAGTAATCGCTACCAATTTAGGGCACTTCCAGGAGCGGTTACCGATATGTTCGGGAAAACCAACGATACCATTCGCCAAAACCTAAGCACCCGGTCCCTGGCAGATTATGGCAATGTAGTAATTAGACTTCAGAACAGGAGAGAGCGCAATTTAATCGCCCAGCTAACCGATCTCGAAGGAAAAGTTATTGCCGAATTTCCTCCAAATTCATCTGGCAGTATCGAATTTCCCTATGTAAGACCGGGAAGATACCTGGTGCGGGTAATCATAGACGAGAACGCCAATAATAAATGGGATACCGGGAATTTCCTGGAAAAAAGGCAGCCCGAACCCATTCAGTATTTCAGAGATACCTTAGAAGTGCGGGCCAATTGGGATGTAAGCGAAAGTTTTAACCTGGATTAAAGTTTTATTTCAAACCTGTCTCTATCCTGAAGAAATTTCAGTGAATCCCGGGTTTCCTGAAGATGATTTTTGTCGAGTTTTACGGTCTCTACAAAAACCTCTTCTCTATCTTCTCCGGTTAAATTTTTTCCCAGGCAATCATAAACCGCCGAATGGCCTGAATATTCGTAACCTCCGCCGTCTATTCCGGTGCGGTTAACGCCCACACAATAGCTCATATTTTCAATAGCGCGGGCTTTGAGAAGTGCGTCCCAGGCATTAACCCTTTTATTAGGCCAGTTAGCCACATAGATCAAAAGATCATAATCTTCGGTATTTCGGGACCAAACGGGAAATCGAAGATCGTAACAGATCAGCGGACAAATTTTCCAGCCTTTATATTCCACGATCAGCTTTTCGGTTCCTGCGGTATAGGTTTGGTCTTCTTTAGCCAGGGTGAAGGTGTGGCGCTTATCATAGATTTTATAACTCCCATCGGGGTAAACAAAAAACAGGCGGTTGTAATAATTCTTGTTTTCCTCAATAATAAGGCTTCCGGTAACGGCGGCATCCTGAGATTTTGCCATTTCGCGCATCCATTGCAGGCTGGGCCCGTCCATTTGCTCGGCCAGAGCTTCCGCATTCATACTAAAGCCGGTAGTAAACATTTCAGGAAGAATAATCAGGTCTACCTTTTCATTTAGGTTTTCAATTTCCTTGCTGAAAAGACTGCGGTTGGCTTCGGGGTTTTCCCAGTTAAGATCTACCTGAAGCAGGGCTATGTTTAAGAATTGATTCATATTGGTTTTTTACAAAAATTTAGTTATAAATGCTTGTTAAATGGTTGCCTGAAGTTTAAACTTTAAATAGTTTTAATTGAATTAAAAAAATTGAACTTATGAATTTAAGTGGTTTTCTCCAAAATGACTCACATCTTTCAGGCACTGCCCGCGGCCTGCTCGCTGGTTTCCTTGGCGGCCTTGCAGGTACTGCCGTTAAAACGATGGTAGAACAATTTTTACCGGTTCGTAAAGTAGAACAACGCTCGGCCCAGATCAAAGTGTTAGACGATCTTTCTACCCGTATCACCGGCTCGCCAATTAGCGTGCATAATGAGGCTATGGCCGAACAGATGGTAAACTTTCCTCTTGGGGCTTCGGTAGGTGCGGCCTATGGTTACGGAAAAAAAGATAAAGACGAATTAAACGTGATGGATGGAGTAATCCTGGGAGGCACCACCTGGTTTTCTACCCACGAAACCTCTTTCCCTTTATTAGGACTTGAGGAAAACCCGGCAGATGTTCCCATTAAAACCCAGGCTAACGAACTTATCGCCCACGTGCTATTCGGCGTTACTACCGAGCTGGTACGCAGTTACGTAAACCAAAGACTTAAAGAAAACAACCAATCTTAAGCTTCCAGGCTTTTTAGCATTCGCTTGATGCGGTCTTCCAGTTTTTCTGAAGACAACTTTTCCCGAAGCCTGTCGGTAATTATCGGAAATGAGAATGGGGTTGGTTTTTCACAGTTTTTCCAGACAATTTTCTGTTTGGAAATTCGCTGAAGCGCCAACCTTAATCTTCCCTCTTCTAATTGATGCTCAAAGGTTTCTCTAAAAGCCTGCAAATACAGCAAATTTTCGCTTTCATAATCCCTAAACACGCTAAACAGCAATTGCGAATTGCTTTGCAAATGTTTGCTTTTAATCAATTTATTAGGGTAGCCGGTAAAAACCATCCCGGCAATAACTGCAATATCCCTGAATTTTCGCCTGGCCATTTCTGTGGCATTTAAACTTTTATAAAGATCATCCATCAAAAATTCCGACGAAAAAAGATCATTATCCAACACCTGCTGCATTTCGACTTCCTGGTCGCTGAGTAACTCAAAGCCATAATCGTTAAAAGCGATCGAGAAGCTAATTGGCTTAAGTAAACTAATGCGATAAGCCATCAAACTGCCCAGGGCCTCGTGCACAAAGCGGCCTTCAAAAGGATAAAAGATAGCGTGATAGCCCTCACGGGTTTTGAAGCTCTCGATAAGAAATTCATCTTCTGAAGGGATTATCGATTCTTTCGCCTGTCTTTCCAAAACCGGTTTCAGGGCTTTTAATTCTTCAGAACCGGATTTTTGATTGAGCGAAGCCGCAGCTTCATACATTTCGTGCCGCAACAATTCACTCATCTGTGCCGAGAAACTCATTCTTCCACCCACCCAGCTGGGCACTTTGGCGGTTTTCTTATTCGATTTTTTAACCAGAACCTGCATATTCTTGATGTGAATTAGCTCCAGATTGCGACCTGCGAAAGTGAAGACATCGCCCGGATTTAGCTTCGAAATAAACCATTCTTCGATACTTCCTATATAACCTCCTTTCATATATTTCACGCTTAAAACCGCATCGCCCACAATGGTTCCAATTTGAAGGCGGTGTCGCATGGCAATCCCGCGATTATTCACCTTAAACCTGCCATCGCCTTCGATTTCCACTTTTTTATACTCATCATAGGCCTGCAAACTCTGGCTGCCTTTAGTAATAAAATTGAGCGCCCACTCCCATTCTTCGGGTTGAATACCCTGAAAACAGAAAGTAGACTTTATTTCCGGCCAAATTTCCTTCGGAAAGAACCCGTCAGAAACCGCCAGGGTAGTAAGGTATTGCAGCAGCACATCAAAACTTTGCAGGTATGGGATACGGTCTTCTACCGCCATTTCCTTAACCGCTTTTTTCAAAGCTGAAGCTTCTATAAGTTCTATCGCGTGGGTAGGCAGGAAATAAATCACACTTTCCTCACCCGGGCGATGCCCACTGCGGCCGGCACGTTGTAAAAATCGCGCTACGCCTTTAGGCCCGCCAATTTGCACTATGGTTTCAACCGGGGCAAAGTCTACTCCAAGATCCAAACTCGAGGTACATACCACCGCTTTCAAACTTTCATTGCGAATGGCCTGCTCTACCCACAGCCTGGTTTCTTTATTGATGCTGCCATGATGCATCGCCACCTCCCCGGCAAATTCAGGATATTTATGAATTAACTTCTGAAACCAGATCTCACATTGCGATCGCGTATTGGTAAACAGCAAGGTTGTTTTTGAATTTTTGATAATGGGCACTACCTCATCGAGCAAATGCAAACCCAGATGTCCCCGCCAGGGAAATCGCTCCATTTTCTTCGGAATAATAGATCTCACCTGGATTTCCTTTTTAATATTCGCCCGAATCAATTCTGAATTCTGTAAAGCTTCAGAATCGGGGCCCAGCAAAACTTCACGGGCCTGTTCCAAATTCCCGATAGTAGCCGAAATGCCCCAAATTCTAAGGTGTTTAGCTACAGATTTAAGACGGGATAAACCCAACTCCATTTGCACCCCACGCTTGGTTCCCAAAAGTTCGTGCCATTCATCTACAATCACCGCATCCAGGTTCTTAAAGGTTTTGGCATAGCCTTTAGAGGCCAGCAGTAATTGCAAGCTTTCTGGGGTGGTGATTAAAAGATCGGGCATCTTTCGTTTTTGTGCCGCACGGATTTTTTGTGGGGTATCCCCGGTCCTGATTCCCACGCTAAGCTGGGTCCCCATTTCTGCCGCAAAGCGGGAGGCCGCCTGCTCGATTTCAACCGAAAGCGCCCGTAGCGGAGTGATCCAAATAGCTTTAAGACCCGGATTGTGATTTTCTTTGAAATTGGGGTTTCTTTTTATATAATCCAGCACCACCGGCACCCAAAGAGCGTAGGTTTTTCCGCTTCCGGTAGGGGCATTTAACAAACCGTTTTTCCCCTGCAAATAGGCTTTCCAGCTTTGTTTTTGAAAAGCAAAAGGTTTCCAGCCCTGGCTGTCAAACCAGGATTCAGCTAATTTTATGAGTTCGGTTCTGTTCATAACTACAATTCTACCCTTCCGACAGGCTTTCAGCCTGCCACCTTCCCTTGCCAGGGAAGGAGCTTTTAATAAAATAAATCAAAAGCTCCCCTCCTTTCCAAGGAGGGGTACCCGCAGGGTGGGGTGGTTCAGTCTTTAAAATTATTTTCAATTTCTTTTAATACAGATGGTAAAAAATCAAAAACCCTCCTATTCTCAAATCGCAACACTTTAAATCCCAATTTTTCTAATCTTAGATTGCGGCTTTGGTCTAATTCTTCTGCAGTCGGATTATTATGAACCTCTCCATCTAATTCTATCACAATTTGCTCCTCTGGACAATAGAAATCGACTATAAAATTTTCAATACTATGCTGCCTTCTAAATTTTCGACCTTTCAACTTCCTGTTTTTTAGCTGTATCCATAAAAAAGCTTCTGCAGGAGTGAGACTTTTTCTAAGATCTTTTCTCCAGGCTTTAAGGTATTTCCGATTATGAATTTGTTTTTTTCTCGTACCTCGCAACTTTTCAACTCTACCCTTCCGACAGGCTTTCAGCCTGCCACCTTCCCTTGCCAGGGTAGGAGCTTTTATAAAATTCATTTAAAGTTTACAAAACCCTACTCAGGAATTAAAGCCTTCAATTCCTCTAAAGTATTGGCCTCGTGAATGTTTTTATCGGTGCGCCAGCGTAGCATTCTCGGAAACCTTGTGGCTACCCCGCTTTTGTGTCTTTTAGATTCGGCAATGCCTTCAAAGGCGATTTCAAAAACATGATGAGGGGTGACACTTCGAACGGGTCCAAAGCGCTCCAGGGTATTTTTCTTGATCCAGGCATCCAGTTTCCTAAATTCCTTATCGGTAAGCCCGGAATATGCCTTTGCGAAGGTCACCAGCTCTTTTCGATCTTCATCCCAAAGCGCGAAAGTATAGTCGGTAAATAAATTGCTACGTCTTCCGTGGCCACGCATTGCATAGGTAAGCACTGCATCTACGGTTAACGGATCGGTTTTCCATTTCCACCAGTCGCCTTTTTTTCGGCCCACTAAATAGGGTGAATCCAACTTCTTCAGCATCAAACCTTCACTTTTTTCTTCCCGGGCGCGTTCCCGCTCCAGGGCCACCTCATCCCAGGAATCGAAAGAAATAGCGACAGACAAATGCAGCGGAAAACCTTCCGAATTAACTTCAGCAAATAATTTCTCAAGGATTTCCCGGCGCTTTTTAAAAGGTTCTTGCCTGATATCTTCTCCCTTCCACTCCAGCACATCATAAGCCTTAAGGATAACCGGGATTTTATTCAGAAGATTTTTGCTGACTGTTTTTCGGCCAATGCGGGTTTGCAGGTCTTTAAAAGTCCCGATTTGACCTTTTGGATATGGCAGAATTTCCCCGTCCAGCACAGTCCCATTAGGAATCACCCCTACAAACTCCTGAAATTCGGGATATTTATCGGTCACCAGCTCTTCTCCCCGGCTCCACACAAACAGCTCATCGTTTCTCAAGATCACCTGCGAGCGAATCCCATCCCATTTATGTTCGGCGCTCCAGGCGGCTACTTCTCCCAATTCCTCCACCTCGCCTTCCAACGCATAGGCCAGGTAAAACGGATAGGGTTTTGAGAGATAATCTTCCTCATTTTCTTCCAAAATAAGCTTGGAAAAGCTGATTTTCGCCGGGTCCCAGTTTCCCATAAGTTTGTAGGCCAGGATATCTTCATCGATTTCAGTAGCCCTGGATAAGGCCCGGGTCATCAATTTTTGGCTTACCCCAATTCGAAAACTTCCGGTGATGAGTTTGGTGAACACAAAACGTTCGTAATAATTAAGCTTTAACCAGTTTTCGTGCAAATAGGCTTTTTTTTCCTCTTCGCTTCTTGCTTTTAGGGCTATGATCTCCTTTAAAATCTGGTCCAGACTTTTTTCTGAATTTTCTTCGGAAGGCGGGATCACCAGCGCAATGGTTTCTGCCAGATCGCCAACAATATGATAGGATTCTTCAAACAGCCAAAGCGGGATTTTGGCTAATTCTGAAGCCCATTCTCGCATAAGTGTTGTGTTCACAGGCCGGGGAGGGCGTCGATGCGATAAGATGGCGATGGTCCAAACCTTATCCCTGTCGGATGCATTTTTGAAATAATCGGCCAGGGCCGCTACTTTTAGTGTGGTTTTATTTGTGCTATCCAGAGTTTTGATGAGATCTGCGAAAACCTGCAAACCTCCCTTATTAAAGTTATCGGAATGCTTAAGAGATTTTTTATCCTTTGCTTTTTCTTTCATCCTTTCGACTTATTTTTAGCTCCCGCATTTTCTCCCTCCCCTTCGGGAGGAGCGGGGGTGGGGTCTGCATCCTCTCCCATCTCTCCTTCATACTGGGTTTCTTCGGTGCGGGCATCATAACCCTGTTCTAAAAGGAATCGGGAAAAGATTTCTGTATAGCCGTGAGTGCAAATCACTTTTTCAGCACCGGTGGCTTTTATACATTTTAGCAGGCCCTGCCAGTCGCAATGATCAGACAAGACGAAGCCCCGGTCTATGGCTCTTCTTCGGCGTGCGCCTCTAAAAGTCATCCAGCCGCTGGCCGAGGCACTCACATAAGGCACCATCTTACGAATCCAGGGTGAACCGTGGGCGCTGGGCGGTGCCAGCACCAGATTCCCCTTAATTTCCTCCTTCTTTGTGTCTCTTGTGATTCTTATGGTTTCCGGAAAATCGATTTGCCGGCGAAGCACTTCGGTCATATTTTCAATGGCCCCGTGGGTATAGATCTTCCCGATAGACGGGTCAAGATGTTTCAGCAGTCGCTGGGCTTTTCCGAGGGAATATCCGAAAAGCACCGAGCTTTGACCATCTTCCTTATTTTGTTGCCACCAATTATTGATTTCCTCAAAAACCTGGGCCTGGGGTTGCCACTTAAATGCCGGCAGACCAAAAGTGCATTCGGTGATAAAGCTGTGACATTTTACCGGTTCATAGGGAACAGCAACGCCATCATCTTCATCTTTGTAATCGCCGGTAAATACCCAAACTTCTCCTTTATGTTCTACCCTTATCTGAGAGGATCCTATGATATGCCCGGCCGGGTGCAACGAAAATTTCACCCCGTTTATACTAAAGCTTTCGTTCCACTCCACCCCACTGGTTATAATATCTCCCAGCCGATGTTTGATGATCGGAATATTGCTGTGATGGGTGATATACTTTTTATGGCCCCAACGCGAATGGTCTGCGTGACCATGAGTAATTATAGCTTTATCTACCGGTTTCCAGGGATCCAGGTAGACTCCCGCGGCTTTACAATAAATTCCTTTTTTGGTGAACTCGAGTAGGGGCTGCTTCATTTTCTTGCTTACTTAAACCTGAATTTATATAAAAACACAGCCTTCAGAAAAGGATTAAGAAAAGATTAGCGAATGAATTTTAAGGCTTTTTTAATGAAAAAAAATCTTGCAATTTCGTTATCTTTACTGGAAAACCAACCAAATTATGGCAATTTCAGATCTATATAATTCACTGGAGCGTTCAAGAAACCTCAGCCATTTTGCGGCCATTGTAAATATGGCTACCGTAGATGGAGATATTAATGAGCGGGAAGAAGTTTTACTGAAACGCTTCGCACAAAAGCTGGATATAAGTCAGAACGACTATAAAACCATTTTGAGAAATCCCAAAGCCTATCCTATAAGTTCCTATAATAGCGTTGAACGCAGGTTGGAACGCCTTCACGACCTATTTAAGGTGATTTTTGCCGATAATAGCATTGATCCTGAAGAGGAAGAGCTTATTAAACGCTATGCCATAGGCCTTGGATTTTCGAGCCAGGCTTCTGAAGGCATTATAAAGCGCTCCATAGATATTTTCACAGGGCAGCTTAGTTTTGAAGATTACCGGTACCTGCTGGAAAAACAGGATTAGAATTCAGAAATAATTATTGAGGCCGGCCCTGTTTAGGACCGGCTTTTTTTAATCCTGCATAAAGGCTTCAGCCTTTTCTACCATATTTTTACTTCCGCAGAAAAAAGGAGCTCTTTGGTGCAGCTCGGTGGGCTCAATATCCATTATCCGCTGAAAGCCGTCACTGGCCTTCCCGCCGGCCTGTTCGGTAATAAAGGCCATAGGATTGCATTCGTAGAGCAGTCTCAATTTCCCATTATTGGCTTTTGAACTTTTAGGATACATAAAAATTCCGCCTTTAATCATATTGCGGTGAATGTCAGACACCATAGAACCAATATATCTTGAGGTATAAGGCCTGTCGTCTTTTTCTTCCTGGCAATATTTGATATAATTTTTCACCCCCTGCGGAAAATGAACATAATTACCTTCGTTGATGGAATAAATACGACCATCTTCAGGAATTTGCATATTGGGATGAGACAAATACCAGGATCCCAAAGCCGGGTTAAGCGTAAAGCCATTCACCCCGTGCCCGGTGGTATATACCAACATCGTGGAGGTGCCATAAATTATATAACCGGCCGCTACCTGTTGCTTTCCGGGCTGAAGAAAATCTTCAAGAGTAACCGGGCTTCCCACAGGAGTCACGCGACGATAGACCGAAAAAATAGTCCCAACCGATACATTTACATCGATATTGCTGCTGCCATCCAGGGGGTCCATAAGCACCACGTACTTGTTTTTGTGTTGCCCGTCACAACCCTCGATAGTTATAAAATCATCGTTTTCTTCTGAAGCAATTCCGCACACGATCTCGCGATTGGTAAGAGTCTGGATAAACTTTTTATTGGCATAGACATCCAGTTTTTGCTGGTCTTCGCCCTGTACGTTTTTCTCGCCATAGGCCCCGATAATATCTACAAGACCGGCCTTGTTTACCTCGTGGTTCACCACTTTGGCTGCTAGTCTAATCGAGTTTATAAGTCTGGAAAGTTCGCCTGAAGAATAAGGAAAGGCTGCCTGATTTTCTATGATAAATTCCCCGAGGGTTTGATATTGTTTTGCCATTAAAAGCCGGTTTTAGGCTTCCAAAAGTATCTAAATTTTCGGTTTACTACAACGTTTTCGCTGTGAATATAATTCAATGCTTAAATTTGTGCGAAATACGTTAAAATGGAATTTAAAATTCGCGAAGCCCGGCCCGAAGATATGCCGGCCGTGCTCGAACTTATAAAAGAACTGGCAGCATTCGAAAAAGAACCCGAAGCGGTAATTATTTCTGCTGATGATCTTAAACGGGATGGTTTTGGAGAAAATCCCGCCTTCACCTGTTTTGTGGCCGAAACCTCAAAAGGCATCCAGGGAATGGCGCTGGTTTATTTTCGCTACTCCACCTGGAAAGGCAAAACCATTCACCTGGAAGATCTCATCGTTCGGGAATCTTTCCGCGGAAAAGGCCTTGGCAATGCGCTCTATAAAAAAGTTATCGCCTATGCCCGTGAATTGGGAGTAAAGCGAACCGAATGGGTAGTGCTGGACTGGAATACTCACGCCCGAAAATTTTATGAACGCAGCGGCGCCACGGTTTTTGAAAATTGGTGTACCGTGCAAATGGATGAACAGGCAATGCTGGATTTTTTAAAAAAATCAGGTTAATTTTTAGCTAATGCCGGCCCGGTGCAGGAAGTTTCTAAATGTCATTTCCTATTTTTGGGTATCCGGCCACGCCGGGAACCAACTAAAACTTACAACTATGGAATATACTATTCGGGAAGCCAAAAAAGCCGATATGCCGGCGGTTTTGGAATTGATCAAGGAACTGGCAGAATTCGAGAACGCGCTGGACCAGGTTGAAATTCATCTTGACGATCTTGTAAAGGAAGGTTTTGAGGAGAAAAATTTTAAATGTTTTGTAGCCGAAGTAAAAGGTCGAATTGAAGGGATGGCCCTGGTATATTTCAGGTTTTCGACCTGGAAAGGCCGCACGGTTCATCTGGAAGATCTAATTGTAAGAAAAAAAATGAGAGGCACCGGCCTTGGAGGAGCGCTTTATCAACAAGTGGTGAAATATGCCCATAAAAATGGCGTTAGACGTGTAGAATGGGTGGTTTCTGAAGGCAATAAAAACGCCATAGAGTTTTACGAAAACACCGGTGCAGAAATCAAAAAAAGCTGGTATACCGTGCATATGGATGAACGCGGAATTCAGCAGAATGTAGAAAGGAGCGAATGAAAGTATTTAAATTCGGAGGGGCCTCGGTAAAAGATTCTGCCGCCGTTAGAAATGTTCTGAATGTCCTGGAGCAAACCGGGAATGGAAACCGTTTAATCGTGATCTCGGCGATGGGAAAAACCACCAATGCTTTGGAAAAGGTGGTCGATGAGTACCTTGAAACAGGCCAGCTTCCCGAATCTTTGCTGAAGATTTATAACACACATCTCGAAATTGCTTCAGAATTACTGCCCGAGCCGGGCTCGGCAGTTTATGAAAAACTCGAAAAACTATACACCGAGCTCACCAATTTTTTAGAGCATAACCGCTCAAAACGTTATGACTTCGTCTATGACCAGATCGTTTCATACGGGGAGTTGTTTTCTTCAACTATAGTAAGTGAATTTCTGAATTTTAAAGGCTTCCAGAATCGCTGGACCGATGCCCGAAATTTCATAAAAACCGATAGTACCTATAGAGATGCCCGGGTAGACTGGGAGCAAACCCAAACTGCCATCCAAACCGGGATAAACCCCAGTTTGGTGAATATCACCCAGGGTTTCCTGGGTGCCGATGCCGATAATTTCACTACTACTTTGGGCAGGGAAGGCAGTGATTACAGCGCCGCCATTTTTGCTTATTGTCTTAATGCCGAAAGCGTTACTATCTGGAAAGATGTGCCCGGAGTGCTAAATGCCGACCCAAGAGAATTCAGCAAAACCGAATTGCTGAATCAAATTTCTTATGAGGAAGCGATCGAACTGGCTTTTTACGGGGCCTCTGTAATTCATCCCAAAACCCTGCAACCCCTTCAGAAGAAAGAAATTCCGCTTTTGGTGAAGTCTTTTACCAACCCCCAGGCAAAAGGCACCACGGTAAATCGCGGGAGACATCTCGACCCCGCAATCCCCTGTTTTATAGTGAAAAAAGATCAGGTTCTGATTTCGCTATCGGCTCTGGATTTTTCGTTTATGGTCGAAGAAAACATCAGTGACATCTTCAGGTTGCTGCATAAATACCAAATGAAGGTCGATCTTATTCAAAATTCGGCAATTAGCTTTTCGGTTTGTGTGGATAACCGCTTTAAACAACTCGAAAAATTATTACAGCACCTTAAGGCCCGATACCGCGTAAAATACAACACCGGGGTAAGCCTGTATACTATCAGGCATTTTAACGAAGAGGCGATTGCGATGCTGGAAAAAGACAAGGAAGTTTTGCTCAAACAAATTACCCGGGATACCGTACAATTGGTGACCAGAAATTAGTTATAAGTCTATTCCTATATTTGTAGTAACCAATCTACAGGAAATTATGGGAATAGTTAGCTCCAGGGAAGTCGCAAAGGTGATGAAACTCGACAAATTCGGGCCTTTGGGAACTACTATAGGCTGGATGGTTTTAAGAACCACAAGGCTCTCCAAACTTAATTCGGAATACCAAAAACGCAAACACCTACCCGGTCCCGAATTTATAGACTCGATTTTAGAAGGTTTCGAAATAGACTATCAAATTCCGGAAAAAGATCTCAGGAGAATCCCGGCTTCAGGACCCTTTATTACCATTGCCAATCACCCGCTTGGAGGAATAGACGGGATGATTCTGATGAAAATTTTTCTAAAAAACAGGCCCGATTACAAAGTGATCGCCAATTTCCTGTTGCAGCGACTGGAACCCCTGGAGCCTTATATACTTCCGGTAAATCCGTTTGAAAATCATAAAGAGGCAAAATCCAGCACCTCGGGCATAAAGGCTGCTTTAAAACACCTGAAAGAAGGGAAGCCGCTGGGAATCTTTCCCGCGGGAGAAGTTTCCACCCACAAAGATGAAAAGTTAATCGTAGACAGGCCCTGGGACCCCGCAGCGATGAAACTGATACAGAAGGCCGGGGTGCCTGTGATCCCAGTATATTTTCACGCGCGAAATTCTACGTTTTTCTATAGATTGGCCTCGGCTAACGACATTTTGCGTACAGCAAAATTGCCCAGCGAAATGCTGTCTCAACGCAAGCGGAAAATTAAGGTTCGCATAGGGAACCCGATTAAACCGGAAGAATTTTCTCAACTTACCAACCTGGAGAGCTTTACTGCATTTCTACGTCGAAAAACTTATATGCTGGCCAATGTTTTTGAGAAGAAAAAAATGTTTTCCAAACTGCCGAAAAGCTTAAAGCTCCCAAAATCCCCTAAAGCAATAGCCGCCGAAACCGCAGGCGGTCTTATGGCCGAAGAAATTGAAACCTGCAGGCAATTGGATAAGCGATTGCTTCAGAGCAAGAATTATGAGGTGTTTTTGGCGAAAAAAGAAGTGATTCCGAATATACTGAAGGAAATAGGAAGGCTAAGGGAAATCACCTTCAGGGAAGTTGGGGAGGGAACAAATAACGCCACCGATCTGGACCATTTTGATGAATATTATTACCATCTCTTTCTCTGGGATAACGAAGCCGGTAAAATCGCCGGGGCCTACCGAATGGGAATGGGTAAGGAAATTTTTGAAGATCACGGTATAAGCGGATTTTACCTACAAGACCTCTTTCGGTTTGAGCCAGAATTACACAAGATGATGAGCGAATCTATCGAGATGGGAAGGGCCTTCGTGGTAAAGGAATATCAGCAAAAACCAATGCCGCTTTTTTTGCTTTGGAAGGGAATTGTACACTGCACGTTGAGATTTCCGGAACATAAATATTTAATTGGTGGGGTGAGCATTAGCAATAAATTCTCGAATTTCTCGAAATCGCTAATGATCGAATTTATGAGATCTCATTATTACGATCCTTATGTTGCGCAGTATGTAAGACCTAAAAAAGAATTTAAAGTAAAGCTTAAGGATGCCGACAAGGATCTGGTTTTCGATGCAAGCGAAGCTGATTTAAACAAGTTTGATCGTTTTATAGATGAAATCGAACCTGATAGTTTAAGACTCCCGGTGCTTATAAAAAAATACATCAAACAAAACGCAAAGGTGGTTGCCTTTAATGTTGATCCTTTGTTTAACGATGCGATAGATGGCCTTATGTATATTAGAATCGCCGATCTTCCCGAAAGCACCGTAAAACCTGTAATGGAAGAATTTCAAAAGGAACTTGAGGAGAAATTCGGCCAGGCTGAATAGCTGTTAATTCTGTGTTATTAAGCCCGGGTAAATTTTTCAGCTTTCCGGACTCTGCTTATATTAAAGGAAAATTAAATAAGTAGAAAAATGGAAAAAATTCTCATTGCCGGGGCAACCGGTCATACTGGTCTTAGAGTAATAGAAATCTTAAATAACACCAAGCATTTTAAGCCTGTTGCGATGATTCGCGACGAACAGCAAAAACAGATGTTCGATGATATGGATGTGGAAAGCGTTTTTGCCGACCTGGAAAAGGATGTAGATCACGCCTTTAAAGGAATAGACCGGGTAATTTTTGCAGCAGGATCTGGCAGTAAAACCGGACCTGAAAAAACCACTAGCGTAGATCAGGAGGGTGCTAAGAAAATGGTAGATGCCGCCAAAAAACATAAGGTGAAAAAATTTATTATGCTTAGTGCGATGGGAACCGACGATCCCTTACAAAACAAGGACTTAGAGCATTACCTCAAAGCCAAAAAAGAAGCCGATGATTACCTGGTAGATAGCGGGATTGTATATACCATCGTACAACCCGGGGCCCTAACCGATGATTTAGGATTAGCAAAGGTGAAATTGGCTCCCAAACTTGAGGAAAAAGGAGAAATTTCCAGGGATGACGTGGCTTTCTTGCTGGTGATGTGCCTGGCCGATCCTTTAGGGAAAAATATGGCATTCCAGGCGATTGAAGGTGAAGAACCCATAAAATCGGCTTTGATAGAGTTAAGCCAGAATAATTAGAGTTTCAAGGTCATTTGGAGCGCAAGCGAGTGGCGGTTTTAGTTAAAAACCAACCTCTCGACTGCGCTCGAGGTGACATTCCTTACTGCGGTTTTCCGGAATCTTAGAAAGTCACAAAAGTTCACCCAGATGAGATTTCTCCCGATGGTCGAAATGACAAGACGCTGTTTTTTGTCATTCCGACAGAGCGACGTAGGAGCGACGAGGAATCACATCACGGGGTATCTACTCCCATAACTTACTCAAATGGGATTTCTCCCGCTGGTCGAAATGACAAGATGCTGTTTTTGTCATTCCGACAGAGCGAGGTAGGAGCGACGAGGAATCACATCACGGGATATCCACTCACAAAGCTTACTCTGATGGGATTTCTCCCGCTGGTCGAAATGACAAGATGCTGTTTGTTGTCATTCCGACAGAGCGACGTAGGAGCGACGAGGAATCACATTACGGGATATCCACTCCTATAACTTACTCAGATGAGATTGCTCCCGCTGGGCGAAATGTTAGAGGCCTGGGCATTTTATTAATTGGTTATGAGTATTTTAGACATAAACATTATCTTCTTATGATTGAATTTAATGAAGGGATTTATAAATTCTACATCTATATACTCACCAATAAATATAGAACCACATTTTATATCGGCCTCACAAACAATATGAAACGTCGGCTTCAGGAACATGCTGAATTCATCAATCTACAAAGGAAAACTTTTGTCGCACGATATAACCTTACCGATCTAATTTATGTAGAAACATATGGTTGGATACAACAGGCAATTGTTAGAGAAAAGCAATTGAAAGCTTTTCGGAAAGAGAAGAAATTGAATTTGATACGCTCTGTAAATCCCAAGTTAGAATCTATAAATCATTGGTTTCAATAATGTGTTGTTCCGAAGCAATAAGAATCTCATTGACAAATTCAAATTCTAAAGCTCACTCAGATGGGATTTCTCCCTTTGGTCGAAATGACAAGACGCTGTTTTTATAATTCCGACAGAGTGACGTAGCAGCGACGAGGAATCAAATTACAGATATCAACTCACAAAGCTTACTCAAATGAGATTTCTCACGTTGGTCGAAATGACAAGACGCTGTTTTTGTCATTCCGACAGAGCGACGTAGGAGCGACGAGGAATCACATTACGGGATATCCACTCCTATAACTTACTCAGATGAGATTGCTCCCGCTGGTCGAAATGACAAGATGCTGTTTTTGTCATTCCGACAGAGCGAGGTAGGAGCGACGAGGAATCACATCACGGGATATCCACTCACAAAGCTTACTCTGATGGGATTTCTCCCGCTGGTCGGAATGACAAGATGCTGTTTGTTGTCATTCCGACAGAGCGACGTAGGAGCGACGAGGAATCAAATCACGGGATATCCACTCCCATAACTTACTCAGATGGGATTTCTCACGTTGGTCGAAATGACAAAATTGGCCTCATTCCAAAAAAGCTTTATCATTAGGTTCCCAGAGCTCTATTTTAGTGCCTTCAGGATCCATGATCCAGCCAAATTTACCTTCTTCGGCTTCCTGAATTTCATCAAAAACCTTCACGCCTTCAGCTTTTAAGACTTTAAGCAATTCTTCCAGATTTTCAACCCGGTAGTTCATCATAAATTGCTTT
Organism: Salegentibacter haimaensis; assembly: GCF_054121495.1. Classification (NCBI taxonomy): domain Bacteria; kingdom Pseudomonadati; phylum Bacteroidota; class Flavobacteriia; order Flavobacteriales; family Flavobacteriaceae; genus Salegentibacter; species Salegentibacter haimaensis. The sequence goes on along the minus strand of NZ_JBSYGH010000001.1, from coordinate 456,622 downwards.
TCTGAAGGTTTAAAATGTTCGGTAGTTTCTCTGAAAGGGCTCCACTGTGTAGAACAGTCATTTCCGTCTTTATCTTTCCACCAAAAAGTGCAACCCCACTGGTCGGTATCAAACCCAAGGTGTTTTCTATACCAGGTTTTAATGGCATCGGGATCTTTGGTTTTAAAGAAGACCCCTCCTATGCCGGTTACTCGTTTTTTCATATTTCCAGATTGCTTTCTAAAATATGAAAGTAACCAATTTAATCTTCATCGGCACGGCCAAATTCGGCAATGATCTTATCGGCGATTACTGTGGCCAGTTTTTCGTGAGATTCTACCGTCCAACCAGCGATATGCGGACTCAAAATCACATTAGGCATCTCCATTAGGTCCTGCATTTCCTGCGGAATTTTATTATTAATACTCAAAGCCACATTTTTTTCATTGGAGAATAAACTCTCAAAAGAATCTTTCTCATATTCCAACACGTCGAGAGCGGCTCCTAAAACTATTCTGGATTTAAGCCCTTCAACCAAGTCGACGGTTTTTACACATTTCCCACGGGCGGTATTGATAAACCAGAATGGCTTTTTGAATTTGCCAATAAAGTCGTTATTGATCATTTGCCGGGTTTCATCTGTTAAAGGGGTATGCAGGCTTAAAACATCAATCTTTTCTGCAAATTCCTCAAAGCTTACCTGCCGGGCGTTCTCATCGCCTACTCCTTCTTTAATATCATAACAAAGCACCTCGACCTCGAATCCGCGAAGTTTTTTGGCGAAGGCTTTTCCCATATTTCCGTAGCCAATAATACCCACAGTCTTCCCGTCAAGTTCGAGACCACGATTCTCCTCCCTATGCCAAAGGCCGGCCCGTACTTCCCTATCGGCTTTGTTTAGATTATTGAAAAGCGACAAGAGCATTCCCAGGCTGTGTTCTCCAACCGCATTGCGATTTCCTTCGGAAGCAGAAAAAAGTTTTACGCCGCGTTTTTGGGCGTATTCCACGTCTATGCTATCAAGGCCTGCACCAACCCTGGCAACAAATTTTAGATTTGGTGCCGCATCTAAAAATTCTTTATCGATCGTATATCGACTTCGAATAACAATGCCATCGTAAAGATGCTGATTGGTAAGTGTTTCTTCCCGGCTTTGAGTATAGCCTTCAATGTTATGATGCCCTGCTTCAGAAAGTTTTTTAATTAAAGCAGGATGATTTGTATCTGAATGTAAAATGATCATTTTTTATCTTTTTTACTGAAATTTTATTCACTTTTAATCGGTTTTTAAGCATTTCGAGTGAAATGAACCGAACAGGCAAAGATAAGCAATGATAGAAAAACTGAAAAAAATGTAGGCTTTCAGATTAGAATCCGAGGATGGCCTTGGCAATTAAAAAATAGGTAAGAATCCCGAAAACATCGTTGCTGGTGGTAATAAAGGGCCCGGTTGCCACCGCCGGGTCGATTTTATTTTTTTCGAGTAAAATCGGGATAAATGTGCCAATTAAAGCCGCAAGAATGATTACCGATACCAGTGCAATCCCGATGCTTATAGATTCGGTATAGGAAGTGCCAAACCAAAAGCTGCTGATTACAAAAACGATTGTGGCTATAGATATCCCATTGATAAGCGCCAAACCGGTTTCTTTTATTAATCTGGGAATTACATTCCCTTTTAAGGTCCCATTGGCCAAACCCTGCACCACAATCGCGCTAGATTGCACACCAACATTTCCTGCGGTGGCCTGGATTAAGGGAACAAATATTAAAAGCTTCGGAAACTGAGTCATAATGGTTTCAAAACCTGCGATGATACTGGCAGCACCTAATCCGCCAAACATCCCAATTAGCAACCAGGGAAGCCTTGCCCGGGTTTGCTTAAAAATATTATCATCGGCTTCCACATCTTCAGAAATACCCGCCGCCATCTGATAATCCTTTTCGGCTTCTTCCTTGATAAAATCTACAATATCATCGATGGTAACCCGGCCTACCAGTCGGCCCATTTCATCTACTACCGGGATAGCCTCGAGGTCATATTTTTGCATTATTCGGGCTACCTCTTCGCCTTTAGTATGCACATTTACATAATCTACCTGCGGAATATACACATCCTGAATATTAGCGTGACTGGGCGCTGTGAGCAGATCTTTTAGTGAGAGCCTGCCTTTTAGTTTATCTTTATTATCAACCACATAGATGGAATGCACCCGGGTTACATTTTCGGCCTGCTTGCGCATTTCCTCCATACAACCGGTCACACTCCAGTTTTCTTTGACTTTCACCAGCTCTTTGGCCATAAGACCCCCGGCAGAATTTTCATCGTAACGAAGCAGCTCCACGATATTATCGGCGTGCTCCTCGTCGAGCATTTCGGCGATTACGTTTTGCTGGCGTTCGGGAGAGAGTTCAGAAATGATATCGGCCGCATCATCGGTATCCATTTCCTCGAGCTCCTCGGCGATCTCTTTTGGGGAAAGCGTATCGAGAATTCGTTCTCTCACGCCTTCTTCCAGCTCCATAAGAGCTTCAGCGGTTTTTTGGCTGTCAAGCAGTTTCACCACATACACTGCTTCTTCCAGGTCGAGTTCGGTAAGAATCTCTGCGATATCGGCGTGGTGAATATCTTCCAGATGCAGTAAAAGTTCCTCGTTGTTTTGTTCGGCAACAAGGAATTTTATTTTTTCAATAAGTTCACTGCTAATCTGAAACTGCATAAGCCTGAATTTTTTGGGTCAAATCTATGAAAGCCTGGTAATCCAGCTTTTCGGGACGCAGATCAAAGATAGCATCTTCCCTTAAATTATCGGGGAGATTAAAACTTTTTAAGCTATTTCTAAGAGTTTTTCGCCTTTGCTGAAAGGCCGTTTTCACCACCCTGAAAAAGAGTTTTTCATCGCAGGGAAGGCTGAAATTATCCTTCCTTTGAAGACGCAGCACCCCGCTATCGACTTTCGGCGGCGGATTAAAAACCCCCGGGGGCACGGTAAACAGATATTCGGCTTCATAAAAGGCCTGCACCAGGACAGAGAGAATTCCGTAGGTTTTGCTGCCAGGTTTCTCACAGATTCGTTGAGCCACTTCTTTTTGAAACATCCCGGTAAATTCGGGGATTTGCTCGCGCATTTCGAGGGTTTTAAAGACGATTTGGGTGGAGATATTGTAGGGGAAATTGCCGGTGATGGCGAATTGCTCTTCAGCAAAAATCTCTTTTAGATCATATTTCAAAAAATCTTTTTCGTGAATCCTGTTATGCAGTTTTAGATAATGCGCATTGAGGTATTCCACGCTTTCGGTATCGATCTCGATCACGTGAACTTCAACCGGTTTTTCCAGGAGGTATTTAGTGAGCACCCCCATCCCGGGGCCAATTTCCAAAACTTTGGAATAGCCTTGCAGGCTTAGGGTATCGGCGATTTTTTGAGCGATATTTTCATCCTTTAAAAAATGCTGGCCCAGGTGTTTTTTAGCGCGTACTCCCGCCTGCTCCCCCTGTGGGTGCCTCTGCTGTCTATTCCGGTTTTTCATGTTGAAATTTTATTGTTCTGAAATTATTTCCAGCTCGGTTCTAAAAAGCACTACTTTTCCTTCAAAGGCCTTCGCCCGCGACCGCAGTTCTTTTGCGTCTTCTTCGTAATATTTATCCAGAAGCTCCCGGCTTGGGCTGGTATACTGCACCGAGTACGTGATTCCGCCCATCTCCTCGTTTACCAAAACACGGGTCATAAGCGCTTTGCTAAATTTTTCGGTCGCCAGCATATCGGGAATATGTTCTGTTTTCATCCATTTTAACCAGGCATCGTGCACATCTTCCTGCACGTTTATGGTCACGTTATATATATACATAACTTCCAATTTTTTAGGGAGTGAGAATTGAATTAATTGAGCTCGTCGCCACGCAGTGCCCTGAAACGGTTTCTGGCATCGACATAGTAAATACTGTCGGCAAAGTTAAAGATAATTTGCTCGTAATGAATTTTGGCCTTCTCAGGCTCGTTTAATTCATCGGCATACAGGCCCGCAAGATAAAAATGGGCATTATCGGTCAGGATTTCTTTAGGATACAATTCGATGATCTTAAGGTAATTGTCGGCAGCTTTTTGAAATTCGCCTTCCTTTTCCAGCAAACCGGCCTGTTTTAAAAGAGCCTCATCTTCAATTTTTTCTCCCTTATGCTGCTCAAGAATTTCTGAAAGCAACTTAATCGCTTCAGAATTTTTTTGCTGAAATGCAAGCAAATCGGCACGGGCGTATTGCTTTAAGGCGGTTTGCGTAGAATCTTCAATAGAATTATCCTGAATAAGCAAACTTAGCTCCATCGCATCGTTGGCGATAAGCTGAGAAGTGGAAGATTTCAAAACATCCAACTGAGTTTTAGCCCATTCGAAATCGCCTTTAAAATAGCTGGTTTTTGCAACTTTAAACCTTGCATTTTGAGCAAGTTCCTGGTTTTTCACCAGATTTTGTACCTGTGAATAATAGATTAAGGCCTCATTGAATTTTTCTTCAAAAACAAGGATATCGGCCAGGGCCATTTTAACCCTGGCTTTAGAAGCATCGGAATTTGTTTTTTCTGAAAGCTCCTTTAGCATCTTAATCGCCTCTTCTTTCTTCCCCAGTTTAAAAGCCAGGAAATTGCTGAAATCGAGTTGTACCTCCAGCGTATTTAAATCGTAACCATAGGTGCTTAAAAGCTCCCTGTAATCGGTTTCAATTTTATTAAATTCTGAAGCCCGGGCGGTTTCTGCATCGAGATTCAGAATAAATCTTCGGCCCTGAAGGATAAGATTTTCTGAAGGAGTTTCTTCGATAATAAAGGCAATGATCTCCCTGGCGGCATTAGCATCGCCAGAGCTGCGGGCCAACCCGGCGAGATTCAGTAAATTTTCGAGGCCGGTTTCCCCCCGGCGGTAAAGCGCTTTTTCCTGGGAAAAGGCTTTAGAAAATTCCCGTTGCTGAATATAAAGCCAACTCAACATTTCATTATACAAAACTTCCTGTGGGGCGGCCTGCATCTTTTTGATAAGCAACTTTCTGAAGATTTCATTGGCTTCTCCCCCGGGATCTTCGGTGATGTACCTGCCAAATTCCCGGTTTACGATATTGAAAAAATTGGGATTGCTTGCGATAAGTTCCAGGTAGTTTTCGAACATCTGTTCGGTTTTGCCCTGCTCGCCATAAATTCTGGCGAGTTGATGATGAAAATTCTGGTCGGGTTTCAGGCTCATCCCCTTTTCATAGGTTTCGGCGGCAAAGTCGAGCAGGCTGTATTTTTCAAATGCCCTGGCGATCGAAAAAGCGAAATTGGGCCGAGCGTCGACCGCATTTAAAGCCTCCCGATAATATTCCTCTGCCCTGTCTTTCTTTTGCTGAAGTTCGTAATTATGCCCCAATTCGATGAGCAAAGTAGGATTGTTGGCCGAATTATCCAGCCTTTCGCGCAAGAGGACTTCAGCTTCAGAAAAATTCTCCATTTGCTGAAGCGAGTTAACCATTCCGAAGAAAAACACAGGATTCGCCGGATTTTTAGCCGCCAGGTCTTCATAGAGTTTCAGGGCTTTTTCATATTCGCCACGATCAAAAAATCGTTTGGCCAGGTCTTCACTTTGCGCAGAAAGACTGCCCAAAGCCATAAAAAATAAGATAATAAAAGCCTGAATTCGCATATCGTAAAGATAAGCAAATGCCTAATTTTCAGCAGCGAAATAGGGAATTTAATCTATGCGGTCAAAACCTGTATAAGGTCGCAGGACTTCAGGAATCTCGATACCATTGGCGGTTTGGTAATTTTCCAATATTCCGGCAAGAACTCGCGGCAGGGCCAACGCACTCCCGTTTAAGGTATGCACCAATTGTTTTTTCCCGTCTTTGGCCTTGTAACGCAGTTTTAAACGGTTGGCCTGAAAAGTCTCAAAATTCGACACCGAGCTAATCTCCAGCCAGCGATCCTGGGCGGTAGAAAACACCTCGAAATCGTAAGTTAATGCCGAGGTAAAGCCAAGGTCCCCGCCGCATAATCTCAAAATACGATAAGGCAATTTCAGGTCTTTCAATAGGCTTTTCACGTGTTCCACCATTTTATCGAGTGCAGCATAAGAATCTTCGGGTTTTTCAACGCGAACCACCTCTACCTTATCGAATTGATGCAGGCGATTGAGCCCGCGAACGTGAGCGCCATAAGACCCGGCCTCTCTCCTAAAACAAGGCGTATACCCGGTACAGGCGATTGGCAAATCTTTTTCTGTTAACAATTCATCCCTGAACATATTGGTGATTGGCACTTCGGCCGTGGGGATCATATACAGATTATCTTCGGGCATATGATACATCTGGCCTTCCTTATCGGGAAGCTGGCCCGTACCAAAGCCTGAAGCCTCGTTAACCATTAAAGGCACCTGGTACTCGGTATATCCTGCTTCTTCAGCCTTGTCCAGAAAATAAGTAATAAGTGCACGCTGTAGCCTGGCTCCTTTTCCCTTATACACCGGAAATCCGGCTCCGGTAATCTTGTTGCCCAACTCAAAATCTATAATATCATATTTTTTTGCCAGTTCCCAGTGTGGCAAAGCTCCCTCTTCCAACTGCGGAATATCACCCTCGCGAAAAACCTCTTCATTATCATCTTCGCTTACTCCGGCCGGCACCAAATCGTTTGGAATATTAGGAATGGTATAAAGCAGTTGGTCCAAATCGGTTTGGATTTGACCCAATTTTTCTGAAAGTTCTTTGGACTGATCTTTTAATCCGGCGGTTTTTTGCTTGATAAGATTGGCTTTTTGATGCTCTCCATTTTTAAACATCAAACCTATCTCTTTAGAAAGCCTGTTGGATTCTGCCAGAATATCATCGAGTTTTACCTGAGTAGCGCGACGCTGTTCATCGAGCTCTAAAACCTGATCGAATAGCTGTGCAGCTTCAAAATTTCTCTTTTTTAAAGCAGCGATATAAGCTTCTTTATTCTCTCTGATATTATTGACTTGTAACATTTCCTGGCTTTACCGGTTTGAAGCTGCAAATGTAAAAAAAGCAGCGAAGAAAAATCGGGCTGATAGTTCTAAACCTGTTAGTTTTTAAAGTTTATTTGGAATTAACGCGTTTGTAGTCGGTTTCATAGAATTCCCATTCTGGATCTCCAGAGGCTTTTACCATTTCCAAAGCTTTCTTGAAATTATTTTTTGCCTGCTCAAATTGTTCATTTTCCTCGTAAGCCACTCCAAGAAAATTTTGAGCTTCAAACGAATTTGGATTCTGCTCCAGGTTGATTTTAAAGACTTTTATGGCATCCTCCTTAAATTCATCTTCATCGAGCAGGGTGAAGCCAAAGTTGGTAAGGGCTTTTTCATAATTGATCTCAAAACCATATTTTTCTGAAAGCCCCGCATAGTGGGAATTTATATCTTCAAGCACCTTGTCTACACCGCCTTCAGCCATAATTTCTTTTTTATTGGAAGGAACCTCATACTGAATTGGCTCAAAAATAAACTGAAGCCCATTAAAAAGGGAAGGTAGGCCCAGGGAGCCGTGAGTTTGTTCAAACATTGGCTCGAATTTAAAACGAAGATCTACATCATTTTCTTTGATATAGGAGGTGAATTGCCCGGCAAGCCTGTAGGTATTCCCCAACATGGTGCCCCCTTCGTTTGCGATGCTGAGATAAAACGCAGCACTTAGATCTTCATCTAATTCAAAACCCAAATCGAGATTTTCTGAAATTAATTCGTTGGTATACCACAAACTCGGACTAATAGTTATGTGAGCCTCAAAGAGCTCAGGTTTTTTCAAAAAAGTATAGGTATTGAAAAGGCCACCCAGGGAGTGCCCCACCAAAACCTTATACGGCGCAGCCCGATATTCGCTTTCGATATGAGGAATTAATTCATCTTCGAAAAATGTGAAAAACTTGTCGGCGCCGCCCCGGGTAGGTCGTGCATCTTTTTGTTCTTGTTTTAAGTTAAATCCCTGGGGAGTTAAATCCCGAATTCGCCTCGAATTTCGCAGCCCGACTATGATCATTTCGGGAATCAGCTTATTTAAAACCAAATATTCTACCGTCCCCACGGCCTGGGTAAAATTATAATAGGAATCCAGCAGGTATAAAACAGGATATTTTTTATCGGTCTCTGCATAGCTTTTTGGCAAATAAATATCAAGCAGGCGATCTTCCTGTAGAATTTCAGAAGGCAAAGTATGAGATTTACCTATGTTAATATCGCTTTGAGCATGTGATAAAGAAATTGTAAAAAGAAAGACAAAGACTATAGAATTTTTCATTTTTTGATTTTAAAAATTCATCTAATTTATAAAATCAATATTCAGAAACTAATAAATCTTAGTCTAAATCTGAAGGCAGGATCCAGTCGTGGTGTTTAAAATGCTGCCATTTTTCGGCGGCCATATCAACTTTAGGATCGATGAGTCTTCGCATAGGTCTCCCGTTAACGCTAACTTTCGCATCGATAAAAACCTGTACATCTTTACCCTCATTGGCATATTCTTTCTTTAATCGCTGTGCAAACTGCCATAGCAGATCGGGTTTGGAATTGATCGCCCGAAGCTGCTTGCGCGAGAGGTAATCGGCTTTCTTTACATAAATAGTATCGGTGGTGCCTTTTTCCACCACTTTAAAGGTGCTTCGGCCAGACTTCGATCTAAGCATCATTCGCCAGCTAAGGCGATGTCCCTCTTCGGTCCACAAAACATTATCCTGAAAAAACCAATGCCTAAGCGGTAAGGCCAGCTGAATTATAAACCATCCTGCCATAATTGCGATGAGAGGTTTACGGTAAGAAGGTACAATTACCTCATCCCCTTCGTAATAAGGTTTTCTGCGGAAGAGGAACCATCGATTAATATCTTTTGACGGAAAAAAGAACAAACTAAATGCAAGCGACAGATAAGGAAAAATGCCGATATGGAAGATAAAACTATTGAAAAGATGGAAGAAAATCGCTGCGATAAAGGCTATCCACCGGGTTCTTCGCCAAAGTAGGGCCGGGATAATAAGCAAATCGAAAATGAGTCCGAAGTAGGCTATAGCATAGCGTATCCAGGGTTTTTGCAAAAAGTCGCCTACGAGCCAGTAATCAGATTTTGCGGCCATTAAAATTGCCGGAAGGCTGCCATCCAGCCAATCGGGGTACATTTTTGCTATTGAAGCATAAGTGAAAACAATCCAGAGCTGAATTACGATTAACAACCAAACCCAGCGAGGCATCGAAATGCTGCGCAGGCTTTTATCTTTCCAGGCATCTATGGAAAGCCAGCGATGAGCCGGCAGAAAAAACATAATCATGCAAAGCAGCATGAGCAAATAATAATGATTGTTGTAGGAGGTTTTCTGCATCAGGTAGACCGCGCTCCACATCAGCGTGTAAGCCAGCATACTCAGGCGGTATTTATAACCCAGCATTACGAAAATTCCAAAAAGACCCATAATTCCGTAGAACCAGATCATTCCATTTCCCGGGAGGGGCTGGAGAAACTCAAAACCTATAAAATTAAAAGTGAATTGAGGCTCGATAAAACTACGCTTAATCCAGCCCGTGAAAATGGCTCCCCAGGCTTCGATGGTAATAAGCAGACCAAAAAACACCCTAAACACTACCAGGGCAGAATTATCTACCTGCTTAAACAGCCACCTATTGAGCATAATTATCTTTTATGTATTGTTTGGAGAAGGCCTCATCCTGCCGCATTGCGATCTTAAGGGCATCTACCGATTCAAATTTTTTCTCGTCGCGTATTCTAACCAACATTTCTATGCAAAGCTCCCGGTCGTAGAGATTTTGATCGAGGTTAAAGAAATAGGTCTCAATCGTTTGGGCTTCCCCGCCAACGGTTGGATTGGTTCCTATATTCATCATCCCGTACCAGGTTTGTTCATCAAAATTTGAACGCACCACATAAACCCCGTTTTTCGGGATGAGCTTATACTCTTCTTTCACTTCCAGATTGGCGGTGGGAAAATCGAATTCTCTCCCCAGGCCACGACCAGAGACCACCTTTCCGCAGAGGCTAAATGGAGATTGCAAATAAAGGTTGGCCCGTTCAACACGGCCTTCCAATAATGCATTTCTAATTTTCGTAGAACTTACGGCTACCTGGTTTACCTCTTCTTTGGTGATCTCCTCTACCTCAAAACCAAACTCTTCGCCAAATTCCCTAAGGGTATTGATATCGGCGTTTCGGTTTCGGCCAAACCGATGGTCATAACCAATAATCACCTTTCTGGCTCTTAATTTATTCACCAGAATATCGCGTACAAACTCCAGGGCAGTTAGCCTTGAAAATTGCTGGGTAAATGGATGTACCACTAAGTGATCTATACCGGTTTTTGAAAGAATTTGTTTTCGTTCTTCTATGGTGTTAATCAGCTTTATGCCGCTTTCCTTTTGCAGCACCATTCGGGGATGCGGGAAAAAGGTTAAAATCACCGACTCCAGGTTATCGGCTTTAGCCGAATTCACCAGGCGTTCTATTATTTTGCGGTGACCGGCGTGAACCCCATCGAAGGTGCCTATGGTAACCACCGTTTGTTTTTGACTTTGAAATGAATTTGCGCCTTTATGTTCCTTCAAGATGGGCCTATTTTCCGTTAAACGAATTCATTGTATTGTTCACTCCCGCAGTGCCAAAAGATTTAACCAATTCGGCCGACTTTTCCAGGCGTTCGGGCAGTTGTTTTTCTTCTTCCTCACCCCATTCTCCCAGCACATAATCTACCTGCTGGCCTTTGGAAAACTCATCGCTGATACCAAACCGAAAGCGGTTGTATTTAGTTGTATTCAAAGTTTGCTGAATATCCTTAAGCCCGTTATGGCCCCCGTCGCTGCCTTTGGTTTTTAAACGAATGCTTCCGAAGGGTAAATTGAGATCGTCTGTAATTACCAGTAAGTTCTCCAAAGGAATTTTTTCCTTCTGAAGCCAGTAATTCACGGCTTTTCCGCTTAAATTCATATAGGTTGCAGGCTTCAGCAAAATAAAAGTGCGGCCTTTAAATTTGAAGCGGGCAATATCTCCCAGTTTTTCAGAAGTGAAACTCACCTCTTCTTTTTCGGCCAGGTAATCCAGCACCTTAAAACCTATATTATGTCTCGTGTTGGCATATTTTGGGCCTATGTTGCCAAGGCCGGCGATCAAAAATTTCTTCATGGGATCGGTTTCTTCCTCCCGGGGAGCTTTTGGTTTAAGAATTCTTCCGAAGAAAGAAAGCATAGTATTCTTTTAAATTTTATCCCGGGCCTGGCCCGAAACAATTAAACGCTCGTTTTGAGGAGTAAATATAAAATTAAAAAAGTTCTCCCGGGCACCAAGACCGGAAGCAAGCTTTATTTAAAGTAAAAAGCACCCCGGTGGGATGCTTTTTATTAATTCTAAAGGTTGAAAAAGAGCTTATTCTTTTCCTTCTTCGTTTACTTCAGTTGCCGGTACTTCGTCTGCAGCTACTTCATCTTCATCATCTTCGTCGTCCTCAAGGGCTACGATGTTTCTTGAAGTTCTTACCTGACAAATTACGGTGTTATCTGGATGCTGAATTTTGAATTTCTCATCTTCAACAGCAGTAACATAAAGTTTTTGACCAATTTTAAGCTTGGTTACATCGGCTTCGATGAAGTCTGGAAGATCGCCAGGCAATCCTCTAACTTTCAAACGACGCAGGTTGTAACGCAATACCCCACCATTTTTAACCCCACGGGCCACACCAACAGTGTGAATTGGGATTTCCATAGAAATTGGTTTGTCTTCGTAAATCTGGTAGAAATCTACGTGCAAAATAGCATCGCTAACCGGGTGAAATTGAATATCCTGAAGTACAGCATCGAAAGTGGTACCATCTTCAAGCTTAATTACCACGGTGTGCACATCGGGAGTGTAAACCAGGTCTTTAAACGAAATTTCATCAGCAGCAAAGTGTAATGGTTCAGCATCTCCTCCGTATAATACGCAAGGAACCTTTCCAGCATTACGCAGGTCTTTGGTTGACCTTTTGCCTACGCTTTCTCTTTTAGATCCGTTGATCGTAATCGATTTCATGTGTAAAAATTTTTAGGCTGCAAAAGTAAGCTTTTTTCCTTTGTATGAAAACTTAGATTTCATAATTTCCTGGAAAACTTAAATTTCTGAAATTCAAGCTTCTGCTTACATGATGAATTTTGAGCTAATCGACTCATTTTCGTGCACCCGCTTCATCACATCTGCAAAGAGTTCGGCGCAGCTTACCACCTTTATTTTCCGGGATTCCTGTTTTAGCGGAATAGAATCTGTAACGATCAATTCCTGAAGTTTGGAGTTTTCGATGCGCTCATAAGCCGAGCCTGAAAGTACCGGGTGGGTACAAATAGCTCTAACGCTAAGGGCGCCCCGCTCCATCATCACATCGGCGGCTTTGGTGAGCGTTCCGGCAGTATCTACCATATCGTCTACCAGGACCACGTTTTTACCTTCTACGTTGCCAATTAGCTCCATATGGGAAATCACATTGGCCTTGGCGCGTTGCTTATAGCAAATCACCACGTCGCTTTCTAAAGCTTTGGAATAGGCATAGGCTCTTTTCGAACCTCCCATATCGGGAGAGGCGATGGTTAGATTGTCAAGACCCAGGCTTCGCAAATGAGGTAAAAATATGGTGGAAGCATATAAATGATCTACGGGTCTTTCGAAAAAGCCCTGAATTTGATCGGCGTGAAGATCCATTGTAATAATACGCGTAGCACCCGCAGTTTCGAGAATGCTGGCGATCATTTTGGCCGCTATTGGCACCCTGGGTTTATCTTTACGATCCTGCCGGGCCCAGCCAAAATAAGGGATTACCGCAGTGATATGGCGCGCAGAAGCTCTTTTAGCAGCATCTAACATAAGCAGCAGCTCCATTAAATGATCACTTCCCGGGTGGGTTGAACCAATAATAAAGACCCGCGAGCCTCGCACCGATTCTTCGAACGAAGGTTGAAATTCACCATCGCTGTAAGTTGAGGTAATTACATTACCCAGTTTTGTACCAAAAGAAGCTGCGATTTTTTCGGCCAGTTCACGGCTTTGAGTACAGTTAAAGATTTTAGCCTCAGGGATTAAATTAGGCATAGACTTGTGTTGTTTTATGTGTGAAAATAGTTGCCCTGCAAATTTAGAAATTTAATCGGTTTATGAATTTGATTTGAGATTGAAACTATTATGAAGAAATAATCAAATCCTTATTTATAAAAATTCTAAATAAAACTTGTCAATCCCAATTCGCGCATTTATTTTAGCGCCCTATTTAGATTAAATCTAAATATTGATTAACTAACCTCATTATAGAAATGGCTAAGAAGAAAAAGGGCTGGCTTAGAAATTTGGTGCGACAACTTCATTTGTATTTAGGTTTGGGCACAGGCCTGGTAGTATTTATAGTAGCCATTACGGGTTGCCTGTGGGCATTTCAGGAAGAGATCAAAGTTTTGACGGATAATACCCCGGAAGTTATACCACAATCTGCGGAAGAAATCGATCCCCTGGAAGCCAAACATATCGCCGAAGCGGTTTTCCCCGGGAAGCACGTACACGGGACCCTGTACCCGGGTGGAGACCAGCCCATACAGGTGATTTTTTATGAGCCCGAACCAGAATTCTACAGCTCGGTGTTTATAGAACCCTGGACCGGCGAGGTGCTGGCAACCGAAAATCACCTCAGCGGATTTTTTCATTTCGTGCTCGACGGACATATGCGGCTCTGGCTTCCGAAGGAAATCGGAGAACAGATCGTGGCCTGGAGTACGGTGATTTTCTTTTTGATCCTGGTTTCGGGAATTATTCTCTGGTGGCCAAAAAACCTGAAAATCTGGAAAAAACGCAGTAGGTTTCAGTGGAAAGCCACTACCGGCTGGAAACGCAAAAATTACGATTTGCACCAGGTGATTGGTTTTTATGCCAGTTTTATCGCGGTGATTTTCATTTTTACAGGACTGGTTATGGCTTTTGAACCTTTTAAGGAGGCGGTTCACAAAAGTATTGGTGGAGAGAAATCGGCGATATTCGATGTGCCATTAAATGAAACCGGGGTCCTTAAAGCCACCGCCGGCGAGGAACCTATTCGGGAATTACTGCCTATGTTAAAAGCTAAATTCCCCGATGCCAAAGATTTTGAAATTCACTATCCTTACGATGACAGCTACAGCCTGTACGTAGAGGTGGGAAATTCGGAAGGGATTTATTACGATGCCGATTACCGGTATTATGATCAAAACGACCTTCGTGAGATTCCCAGTCAAACCATCTACGGAGTTTACGAAGAAGCCGGGGTAGCCGATAAGATTCTAAGGATGAACTACGATATTCACGTGGGCGCCATTGCCGGTTTGCCGGGAAAAATTTTAGCCTTTTGCATAAGCTTATTTATCGCCAGCCTGCCGGTAACCGGATTTTTGCTCTGGTACGGAAGGAAGTTTAAAGCGAAGAAGAAAAGACCTCAGGCCAAATATAAAAGGGAGTTGCAGGAGGTGTAGTGCATTCAACTCCATATATTTAGAGCAAAACTTATTACCTGGATTTTTGTTATATTTGAGATAAAACTATTTGAAATGGAAACAATTGTTATTAACACCAAAAATAGTGGCAATGCTGAGCTCCTTCTGGAGCTTGCAAGAAAACTTGGTGAGAAAGGAAGAAAGTTAAGCAAAGAAGAACAAGAAGATTTCCTGTTAGGCTCTATAATGGCTGCCGATAAAACAGGAAAAACAGTTTCCAGGGAAAGCATCATGGAAAATTTAAAACCTTAATGAAGGTATTATTTGATAGAAACTTCAATAAAAAAATCTTTAAAACATATTCAGACCCTGAAAAAATTAGCTGGGTTTAAAAGCTACTATAGAATCAAATTAAAATCATATCGAATTGGCCTGGAGTATATAAAACCCAACCAATTGTATTTCATAACTATTCTACATCGAAAAGAAATTTATAATAAGTTCCCCTAAATTTTATATTGAAGGTATATCATCCTTTTTATAAGGGTGTAGTTTTTTTCCACAAAAAAACCCCTGCCGGGAGCAGAGGTTTTGCAAGTACCTTGGGCGGGAATCGAACCCGCACTTCCGAAGAAACTGGATTTTGAATCCAGCGCGTCTACCAATTCCGCCACCAAGGCAAATTGAATTGGAGGGCAAAAGTAAAAAAAATCTTCATATCCCGCTTTTATTGTTTCAATTTTTTCACCGCCAGGTTTCCTAAACGTTAAATCTTAAAAAAAACTTAAAATATTTTGAAGCCCGAATACCATTTTTTGTAGTTTTATTCTCTATTAACCATCGAAATATGCGAAATCTTCTAAGCAGACTTAAATCTAACTGGTCTTCAAAATTCGACATTGCCACTCCCGAACTTCCGAGACTGGAAACTATAATTAAAGATGGAAACTGGAAAGTGTATAGCTTTTCAAACGATTCGCTTATAGCATTTTCTAAACCAGCGAAAAATCAAAGGGCCTCGCTTAGCTTTTCACGTATTAGCGGACTCAAACTCGGGAATTTCTGGATTAACGATGAAGAGCAACAAAATAATCTCGGGATTGGTCTGCGCACGATTAATGGAGATAATCAAATTGTATTTTTAACACGCGATAATGAATTTAATCTCCTTAAAGACGATTGTATAAGCATAATTTTTAGTAACCGAACTGCTTTAACTTTCGTGGTATCTCCTTCTAATTTAAATGCTCCAGGGTACTCCGGTATTAAAGAAGCCTACACCAGTGTTTGCTCTCATGATATCCAAAAACTTTATAAACACGAAGCTATTGCCTGGCATTACTATTCTCACGAAACCCCCGAAACGCTTCAGGGAAATTTTGATAAGCGGGAAAAACGGCTTTTGAGAGAAATGACCTATTCCTACCATAGCGTCTTGAAGAAAAATCAGCTGATCTAACTTATTGATTTTCAAATTTTAACAGGTTTTTTAAATATTGGATTACAATTTTTGTAATTTTAGTGCACTCCCCCTTTCTTCCCTGCTTAGCCGATAATTTCATTTTCCATGAGAGATGACAGGCTTGAAAATATCATAAAAATTCTATTCTTAATTGGCGGGGTAATTTTAGCGGTGGTTTTGGTCGCCCGAATGTCGGCATAGGCCGGGCTCAATACTCCTGTTCTCTGGCTGCTTTCTGGCCAAATTTCCAATACAGAATTGCATTACAAAGATTATTCATTGAAGATACGCTTTGCCTTATCATATTGGTTAAAGTAGAAACCGGCACCTGTAAGTGCTTTTTATGGGAAATATTTTCGTATAAAAACTGAATGCTTTTCTCATAAAATTCTTCATTTTCTTCCAGACAGGTCTGGATTATCCCCGCCGAAGTCTCCACAAACTCCTCTTTCTCCAGAAAAACCTCGATTTTTTGAAAACGGGAATCTACAAAATCTTTTAGCCTAAGCAGTATTTTATTGGCAAATTCATCATCGCTGTCCAGGATAAATCTAATGTTATGCATAATATCCTTCACATCTTTTGCTGAATAGATCAAAGACCTCAGGGCCATTATCCCCGAGGTCAATCGGGCAGCTTCTTCGGGGCTTAGGTTTTTTTCCTGAATTACCGCATAATAACCGGTAAGCTCATCTTCAAGACTTTTAATCTCCTCGTATTTTCGGCTTAAATTCGTGGCGGTGCTGAAGATCGTTTTCCACTGAAATTCCCTGCTTTTGGCATTTCTCCCAATCTGGAAACAGTCATTGATAAATGCCCGGGTAAGGTCGTAAACCTGCCTTAGTTCCCCTCCTAATGCCTGTATAGCCACATCGGACACTTCAGGAGGGATATTCTGAATAAACACAGATCTTCCCTGCGGAACCTTACTCACAAAACGCGACTTTAAAAATCGGGTAAAAGCCGGGATAAAGGGATAGAACAAAACGATCATAATAAGATTAAGCAGGGTATTAAGCAATACCAGCTCCACTAAACGATCTTCAATTCCGAAGAAATAATAAGTGACATCTACCAACTGCCTTATGAGAAAGAAAAGCAAGGTACCGGTAACCACATTAAAAGTCACATGTGCCAGCGCCAGCCGTTTTTTATCGCTGGTACCACCAAGAGCACCAATCACCATAGTGGCGGTGGTGCCTATGTTAGCTCCTATCACCATAGCTACTGCACTGTAGTTGTGCGTCAGTGTAAAAGCCGACCCGCAAATGGCACATTTGGTTTTTTCCGACACACGAGCCAACGCTAAAAAAAAACCAAAAGAGCCATTTTTTGCCACCGCGCTGACATAAGCCGTAGCTAAAAAAACTTCTCAAGAATTCTGATTGTAGAGAAATATTAGTATTTTTGACAAAATTGTCAAGGCAAAATATTCAAGGTAATGAAAGAAACATTTGGAGAATACATTCACAATTTGCGGATTGAGAAAGGCTTAACGCTAACAAAACTTGCGGCAGCACTTGATATAGACCAATCAACTCTTTCCAAGATTGAAAATAAAAAACGCAATGTTCCAGAGGAAATACTTCCTAAACTTGCCAAAGTTTTTAAACTTGACATTACATCTCTTGAAAAGGAATTTTACAGCGAAAAGATCGCTGAAATGATTTACCGAGTTCCAGACTCAACAGAATTGTTGACATTGGCAGAGGAAAAGGCAAAATACTACAGGTTGTCTAAGGTTAAACAAGGAAATTTAAAATTTTAAAAAATGGCAAAATCAATAGAGCAATATATAAACAAAGTTATTCAAGGCGACTGCTTAGAAGTTATGAAAAACATTCCAAGCAAGTCAATAGATATGATTCTTTGTGATTTACCATACGGAACAACACAAAATAAATGGGATTCCGTGATTGATTTAGACCAACTGTGGGAACATTATGAGAGAATCATCAAAGATAATGGAGCAATAGCCTTGACCTCACAAGGACTTTTTACAGCTAAGTTAATTATGAGCAACGAAAAATTGTTCAAATACAAAATTGTTTGGATTAAGTCAAAATCAACAAATTTCCTTAATGCAAAAAAACAGCCGCTTCGTAAACACGAGGATATCTGTCTTTTTTATAAAAAACAACCATTATACAATCCTCAGATGACGAACGGAGAGGCATACGACAAAGGGATTAGAAAAGACCAATTTACAGGTAGTTATGGAGATTTTAAACCAAAACACGTAAAAAGCAATGGTGAGAGATACCCGAATGATGTTGTTTGCTATGAAGAACAACCCATTGACGATTTTGTATATGTGAAAACAGCGGAATCCGAAGGGCCTGTTTTGCATCCGACACAAAAACCAATTGAATTAGGAAGATACCTCATAAAGACCTTTACAAAACCAGGAGATGTTGTTCTTGACAATGCTTGTGGCAGTGGTAGTTTCCTACTTTCTGCAATTCTTGAAAACAGACAATTTATTGGGATTGAAAAGAATGAAGATGTTCTGCTACATAAAGTAAAGCCAGTTGATTACATAAAAATTTGCACTGACAGAATTCAAGAAACACTTAAACGCAAGGAAATTGAAGAATCAACTTTAAGATTATTCAATGAGCCAATTGCAAAATATCATACACTTAATTACAAAAACGGAAAGGCTAAAGCAAGTCCAGCAATTTATTAATTGAACTACCTGAAATGGCAAAAGTTACTTACAACGAAAGAAGTTGGGCAATAGACGTAATAAGTGAAATAGGCTTACACCTTGCAAATAAGAGTTGGCACTTTAAAAGTGCAGGTGGTGAAAGTACCATAAGCAACGAAAAGTCAAGTCTATTTCCTGATGTGTTGATTTTCAAAGACCAAACAAGAAATATCATTTTACAAGGTTGGGAATTGAAAATGCCTGACACGCCAATTAATGATGCTGAACTCATTGTCAATGCAATCAAAAAAGCCAAAATTTTACAAAGAGACAGTTTTATTCTGTGGAATGTAAAGAGTGCCGTTCTTTATTCTAAACAAGGAGATTCATTCACAATTTTAAAAACTTGGAATGACATTGACATTAATAACCGATCAGAAGTAAAACCAAAAGAATCTCTTTGGAAGTCATTACTGCATACCATACTTTCAGACTTAAACGGCTATTTTGAATCAGGAGAAATATCGGATGAAGTTTCTGCAGAAATTTTAGCTGTTGATGCAATCATTGATGTTATTCTCGAAAATATATCCTCGACAGCAGAAAATATAAGGGCTAATTTAAGGAGAAACTCAAGACTTGAAGCTCAAATAAATAATTGGTGGTTATCCTCTGCAACAGAATATGGTTATAATCCGACAGCAGCAAAAGACGCTTCAAATAAATTACCTACTCTTTCAAAAGTAATATTAACAGATTGGGTTTTTAAAATCATCTTCGCAAATGTTCTGAAAAGACATTTTAATGAAGCAAGAGCAATAGAATCAATAAACAATGAAACTTCGATTGAGCAAGCGAAGGAAATAATTGCCTCAATATCCGAGCATTGTAATTTTTGGAATATTTTCAGCGATAACCTTGCAATTGAGTTCATTTCAACTTCTGCTTGGAAACAGATTATCCAGTTAAATCAGTTTCTTTCATCAATCAACATTGCAGGAATTGAAATAGAAATCCTCCATAATTTGCTCCAATCTTCGATAGTATCAGCAAAACGGAAAGTTGCAGGACAATTCGCTACACCTAAAAAATTAGCCGATTTATTGGTTAGGTTAACAATAGAAGACAAAGAGGGAATTGTAATTGACCCCTGTTGCGGAACAGGAACAATTATCAATCAAGCATATTTGCTCAAAGAAGAATACGAGTTCAACCAAGACCAAATTATAAACAGTATTTGGGCATCAGATAAACAATCTTTCCCTATTCAATTGTCTACACTTACTTTGGCAAAGCCAAACAACATTGGCAAGGTGTTAAACATTTTTAGAAAAGATGTGATTGAATTAGCAACAGGGCAAAATGTAACTTTCAAAGACCCAAACAATGGAAACGATATTGTAAAAATTTTCCCAACTATAGATTATGTTGTTTCAAACTTACCATTCATCAAGAGTAAAGAAATTGAAGTATTAAACCCGAACATAACAGAAATAAACAATTTCATTCAAAAAGAAGCTGACACCACAAAATCACTAAGTGGCAAAAGCGATATTTTCGCTTACATCCCCTTTTATCTGCATCAGCTACTTTCTGAAAACGGAAAAATTGGGCTTATACTTTCGAATGCTTGGTTGGGAACAGATTATGGAGAAATTTTCTTAGAGCTTATTCAAAAATTCTATGACATTGAAACTGTTGTAATTTCAGGAAAAGGAAAATGGTTTGACAACGCAGAGGTAGTAACTACTTTCCTAATTGCAAAAAAGCGAAACCCAAATACTCCAATAGACCAAAACAGAACAATTTCATTTTGCACCCTAAAAGAAAGCATAAACGAAATACCTGATATTAAACAATTGAGCGAAAGAATACTCTTAAAAAAGGAGAATGAATTAATTGGAATACAAAGTTATTCAATAAAAAAAATAAAGGTATATCACGATTTCGGTATGCCTTGGATGCCATTATTTACTAATATTGATTGGCTCAACTCAGTGAGCGCAAAACTAATTGACGCAAAATCATTTTTTAGTTTTAGTCGTGGTGAAAGAAGAGGAAAAAATGCTCTATTCTATCCACATTCCAAAAATAAGATTGAAAAAGATTATCTCAAGCCTTTGTTGAAAGATTTAAAAAACACAAAAAGCCTGAAAAGCGTCCCAAATAAAGTCGCATTTTGCTGTTCAAAGACTATTGAGGAGTTGGAGTTTCTTGGGCACACCGGTACTTTAGAATGGATTAGATCTTTTGAAAATCAAAAAAATGGAACAGGAAAACCTTTACCTAAAGTTCTTGCAAAAACAGGTATGCAATGGTATGAGATGCGTCCTAAAAAGGAAGGAGACTTTGTCGCTAACGTAAATTATGACAAAAGTTTATTTATATCTTATGTGAATGGTGAAATGTTTATCGATCAAAGGATGATTGTATTTGCAATTAAGGAGAAATATAAAAATGAAAATCAAGCTTTATTTCTTGCAATTTTAAACAGCGTTTTAAGTATGTTTTTTATCGAAAGTTTTGGTTTTGGTAGAGGACAAGGAGCTCTTGATTTGAGAGCAACAAAATTTAAGAACGACTATAAAGTGTTAAATATTAGCAATTTGACACCTAAGCAAAAAGAAGATATTGTCAAATCATTTCAACCAATCATAAATAGAAACAGACTACCATTAGAACAAGAAGTTGAACAAGCAGATAGAATAAATTTTGAGAGAGTTCTTTTTGATGCTTTTGAAATTTCTCAACATTACGAAGCGATAAAATCATCCTTATTGCATCTATACAATATAAGATTTGCAGTTAAGGATATATAATTATTTGAAAATGGAAACAAAAACAAATGACCTGACTGAAATAACGTTAAAAATGCTTTTAGACGAAGGAATTATTGAAAATGGAACAGTTTTATATTCTGACACTAATCCTACTAAAACAGCAAAGATAAATTCAGATGGTTTTATTGACCTGAAAATTGACGGGAGTCAGAAACTTTATCCATTTCCGAGTGGTGCAGCAAGGGCATTAGTTAACTTAAGTGTTAATGGGTGGAAATTTTGGAAAATAAAAATCAATGATGAACTGAAGGAAATTTCAGAATTAAGACAAATCTATAAGGAAAGAAAAAAGTAATGCCAACGCTAAAAGCCATACACATTTGCAATTCGCACCAGCCACCACGCAAGCCCAAAATTGCAAAAGAGTATGTCTTTACCAACGCTGACAGACGACCGAAAAAAAACACCGAACGCACAACATTGTATAAAAGCAATAGCGGGTGTAGTGGTAAAATCAAGGTCTGTGCATTTAATAAACTTTGGTGGTGGCGGACAGGTAATAGCCTTGAAATCCGCTACTGCTTTTATACTTGACCGATATCGATAAGTTCTGCGTTAAGCGCGCTTAAAATAATCACGATAAGTGCCGAACTGGATTGCAACAAAGCAGTCACCACAATACCCACGAGCAAAAATGCCCATAAACCATAGGAGGCCACTAAATTTAGATTCAGTTGTTCGGCCAGGTTTTCTATGGCATCTTTCATAAAATCAAGACCCAGAAACAGCAGCCCGAAACCTACCAGGAATCCGCCAAGGTTTTTGAGGATGGGTCTGGAGTTAAGAAACAAGTAACTTAAAATCCCTACTGCGAGAAAAGGAAAGGAAAAATCGGCAATATTCATCTTGAAACCCAGGGTAGCCACAATCCAGGCTGTAATAGTGGTTCCCAGGTTAGCTCCTAAAATAATCCCTAACGAACTTTTCAGGCCTAGAATTCCGCTGCCCAGAAAAGCCAGCACCAGCAAGGTCACCATAGAACTGCTTTGCAGGATGGCGGTAATGCCGGCGCCGGTGAGAATGCCTTTCCAGGTTTTTCCGGTAAAACGTTTCAGAAGTTGTTTGAATGCCTTCCCGGTAAGGCCTTTAATCCCATCTTCGAGATGCCGCATTCCGAAGAGAAAAATCCCAAGACCGGCGAAAAACATCCAAAAATCAAAACCAGAATTCGACATAGGCTGGAGTTTGAGTTAAAGATACTTCATACGCCCGCTTAAAAAGCTGAGTTTTATCAGGATTAAACCAATAAAGCCCAAGCTCCAAAGCTGAAGTAGAGCCATCTTTTAGGCTTCGGCCTGTTTTTGCAAATTATTGAATATGTTGTACTTTCGGCCTTTTCTTAATAAAAAAACTCTATGTCCCAATTTTGGTTGTATTTCAGGCTCGGGCTGGAACATGTCTTAGACTGGCAGGCTTACGATCACGTTCTGTTTTTAATAGTACTGGTTGCCGCTTATGGATTTAGCAGCTGGAAGAAAATCATTTGGCTGGTCACCCTTTTTACCCTGGGGCATACCCTGGCTTTATTTCTCTCGGTTTACGGAATTGTAAAAGTAGACCCGGCCTGGGTAGAATTGCTTATACCGGTCACCATTTTGCTAACTGCCTTTTATAATATTTTCACCGCCGGCAAGAAGGAAGCGAAAAGAAATATGAGTATGCTGTATTTCAGCACGGTTTTCTTTGGCTTAATTCACGGCCTGGGCTTTTCAAGTTATTTTAAAATGGTTTCGGCCAACCAGGATAGCAAATTCCTGCCCTTGCTTGAGTTTGCCCTGGGAATAGAAGTTGCCCAGATAATCGTAGTGCTGGCTGTAATGATTATAGCATTTGCAGCCCAGAATATTTTTAATGTAAGCAAGCGCGATTGGATCCTGGTAAGCTCGAGTTTGGTAGTCGGAATTATTTTACCAATTCTGCAGGAAAATTTTCTCGCGATTTAATAAATTAGAGCTGAAGTTTATGCAGGCTACCCAAGTATAACCTCTCCCCCCAAAACCGCCTTAGTGGCCTGAGATCATGAATAAAGAAAAACAACTAAAATTTGACAAAGCTTATTTAAGAATCGCAAGAGAATGGAGTAAATTATCTCATTGCAAACGCAAACAGGTTGGCGCGCTTATTGTAAAAGACAGAATGATAATTTCTGATGGATATAACGGTACCCCAACAGGCTTTGAAAATTATTGTGAAGATGATGAAGGATACACCAAATGGTACGTTTTACACGCTGAAGCCAACGCTATTCTAAAAGTAGCGGGGTCTACGCAAACCTGCCAGGGAGCCACGCTGTATATCACGATGTCCCCCTGCAAGGAATGCAGCAAGCTCATACATCAGGCGGGCATTACCAGGCTGGTGTACCATATAGATTACAAAGACAATTCGGGTCTTGAATTTCTTCGCAAAGCCGGAGTGAATTTGGAACAAATAGAAAAACTGGAAGATTGAAAGGAAAATCGAAAATATACCTGCCCTTATTGCTGGCCCTGGCCTGCAGCCTTGGTATTTTACTGGGCGGGAAACTCAATTTTTCCTCTTCAAAAGATGGCCTGTTCTCCTCAAACCCCAAAAAAGAAAAACTCAACAGGCTCATCGATTATATAGATTATGAGTATGTAGACAATGTAAATACCGATAGCATTGTAGACCTTACTGTAAACCGGATTTTGGAGAATCTCGACCCTCATTCGGTTTATATCCCTTCAGCTGAATATGCCAATGTAAGCGAAAATATGAAGGGAGATTTTGTGGGGATTGGCGTTAGTTTTTACAATGTGCAGGATACCGTGGTGGTGATTCAGGCCATTGAAGGTGGTCCCAGTGAAAAGATAGGCATTCGCGGGGGTGACCGAATTCTCTACGCCAATGGCCATCAATTATTCGACAAACAATACAGCGCCGATTCTCTTACCCGACATCTAAAAGGAGAAGAAAACTCAAAAGTTACTCTCAAAGTCTTCAGAAAAGGAATTAAAGATTTGCTCACCTTTAATGTGCGTCGCGGCCGGGTACCCTTAAAAAGTGTAGATGCGTCTTATATGCTTACCGAAGATTTGGGATATATAAAGATCAACCGTTTTGCCGAAAGTACTTTCAAGGAATTTAAAGCGGCCCTGGACCAGCTCAAAAAACAGGGTGCAAAAAAAATTGCCTTAGACCTGCGCGATAACCCCGGAGGCTATCTTTCTGAAGCCATCAATATTGCCGATGAATTTATAAAAGACGGAAAGCCTATACTTTACACCAAAAACAAAAGCGGGGCCATAGAAGAAACCTTCGCACGCCGTAAAGGAGATTTTGAGAATGGAGGGGTTTACGTTCTTATCAATGAAAATTCGGCATCGGCCAGCGAAGTGGTGGCAGGAGCGCTTCAGGATAATGACGTGGGTACTATAATAGGCCGCAGATCTTACGGGAAAGGCCTGGTGCAGCGGGAAATGGAGTTAGGCGACGGTAGCGCGGTGCGACTTACCATTGCACGCTATTACACCCCTACCGGGCGGTCAATTCAGAGACCGTATAATAATGGAAATGAGAGCTATTTCAAAGATTATATGCAGCGCTACAAAAATGGCGAACTGAATAATCGCGACAGCATTAGTGTAGATGACTCCCTGCAATACAAAACCCCTAAAGGGCGCATAGTTTATGGCGGCGGGGGCATAATTCCCGATGTTTTTGTTCCGAAAGATACAGATACCGAAAGGGAGCAACTCAACATTCTTCTTAAAGGAGGTTTTATTGACAGGTTTATTTTTAAAGTGCTTGAAGAAGATCGCAGTTATTATAATTCGCTTAGCCGAAAAGACTTCGAACAACTTGAAATTGGAGACGACCTCATCAACGACTTCATTAGGTTTGGCCGGGGCGAAAATCTGAGCATCAGGGTTTATAAATACAAAGATGTGCTGGTTCGTTATCTTAAAGCTACTATGGCCCAGCAGCTTTTTGGTACTACCGCCTACGAAAAATTGAAGAACGAAGATGACCTGATAATTAAAAAACTTATAGAATTATCGGTTGAAAATCCTTAAATTGGCAAGGTGAACGAATTTTACGAAAATCTTGTAATTTTTATGTTGGTCTCTCCGCTGCTTTGCTACATCATCGCAGTGAGCTTCAGGCTTTTAGACAATAGCACCCTAATTTTGCTTCAACAAGAAATATTGGTAAATTCTTCTAATGTTTCCATTAAATGTATAAGATACCACATTCAGAACAGCAAGGACCTGAGCTTTAAATCCAGCTTACAAAAAGCCCTGATTTTCAGGTTGCTACACCGGGTTTTCCTGGTCCTTATGTTTTGTTGTATGCCACTTACCATTATGGCATTCTTCATCCTTAACTAAAGCAGTTTATCGTGCACTTTCGTGTGCTCCCCATCGTTCCACAGGGTTAAAATATCGGTAGCCACACTGGCACCACTGCCGCAGGCAATCGCGAACTGACTTCTCCAGCCGGCCAGGGTACCCGCAACATATAATCCCGGTAAACCCAGGTGATCTTCATTTTTTAGCTGAAGGCGCTGCTTTTCGGGTTTAGCTTTTTTATGCGGAATAATATATTCCTCAAACCCTTTAATTCTCATAGGGCTGCTATAGCCCACCGCCACGACTACTGAAGCTGCCGTATATTCAGATTTATTGGTAAGAATCTCAAAAACCTGTCCCGATATTCGAATTTCTTTTACCCTCTCCTTTTCCAGCTGAATTACACCCGGATACTTTTGAGCCAAATGCCCGGGTGCGGTGCTGAGGATTTCCATTCCGGTAGTGCCGGGTTCCAGTCCCAGAACATTATTGAATAGCGCACTTTGTAAATGAGAAGCTTTTTGATGCAAAACAATGCCCACTCGTTTATTGCGGGCAAAATCTTTCTCCAGTGCCGAACCTAAAATGAGCGCACAGGAGAGCCCGGCTGCACCACCCCCCACGATAAGCACATCAAAATCGGGTTTATTTATGTTTGGCATTTATTTTTCTGGAGATTAGAAGAATTCCCATTAACACAATCACACACAGGCCGGCAACGCTAAGTAATACAGCGGTACCGCTATCGCCTTCTAAAGGCTCATTAAAATCGATATAGGTTAGATTATAGCCGGTTAGGACTACAGCAAGAATTGCGATGGTATAAATCAAATATTTCATGAAAATAAACTTTGAATATTAGCGGTAAATAATTTTACGGCAATGGCCAGCAAGATAACACCAAAAATTTTCCTGATCACATTAATTCCCTGTTTGCCCAGGATGCTCTCAATTTTCCCTGAAGATTTTAGAACTATATAAACTATAATAATGTTTATAACAATTGCGATGATGATATTCAGGGTGGCGTATTCGGCCCTTAGCGATAAGATCGAAGTTAGGGTTCCCGCCCCGGCAATTAACGGAAAAGCCAGGGGAACTACCGAAGCCGTTTCAGGGGCCTCGTCTTTATACAAAGTAATTCCAAGAATCATCTCCAAAGCCAGAAAGAATAAAATAAAGGCACCGGCCACGGCAAAGGAATTTACATCGATCCCAATTAAATTCAGAATTTCTTTACCTACAAATAAAAACAGGATCATTAAGATCCCGGCGACTAAAGAAGCCTTTTCACTTTGAATTTTCCCGGCCTTTTGGCGCAAATCTATGATAATTGGGATGCCCCCAATAATATCAATTACCGCAAAAAGAACCATACTTGCAGCAAA
This sequence comes from Salegentibacter haimaensis, assembly GCF_054121495.1. Taxonomy (NCBI): domain Bacteria; kingdom Pseudomonadati; phylum Bacteroidota; class Flavobacteriia; order Flavobacteriales; family Flavobacteriaceae; genus Salegentibacter; species Salegentibacter haimaensis. Next base: position 429,546 of record NZ_JBSYGH010000001.1, on the reverse strand, counting down.
AATCTCTTTGGTGTTGATAGTTTCCCACATAGCTCCAAATTTTCGGCAAAACTAATTTTAATTTCTTTCCGGGCCATACTTCTGAACATTAAATAATTATAAACTTGGGCCTAAGGATTTTCAGAAGAAAAATTCAGCTTCATATTGCATAATTTCGTAAATTCTCTCTTGAATTCCCCAGGTCAAAATCTCCCCCCGATAATTTAAAATTCAAGGTTTATGAAAGCAATTTATTTGATGTTGTTGGCGGGATTAATTTTCTCTACAGCCGGTGCGCAGAACAGTTTTTCAGGAAAAATTCAGGACTGGAATATGGGTGAAGCCCTGATTGTAAAACCCGATTTTATGGGAAATTCCAATGAGCCCGAACGCCAGGGCCTTATCAATGCCGATGGGAGTTTTAATATTCCGCTGGTAGAAATCAGCGATTTTAATGCCGATGAACAAAGCGATCCTGAAGGCCAATGGTCCAGTCGCCGGCTTAATCTCAATGAAGCCTTTTCCTGCTACAGCGGTGACCTCCAATATGAGAATGCTGCCCAACCGGTTGCAAATTTATCGACTATGGGGGTTTTTGAATTAAGTGATAGCAATGGCCGGGAAAATATAGGTTTTTTTATGCCTGTTAGCTCAAAAGAATTCGCGAGCTACTTTTCGTCATTTGGCCAGGAAAATGCGGTTAATGGATACACCCTGGATTATTATTATGTAAGCCAACCAGCGAAAATAAGCGGTAGCTGTAGCATCGAAAGCTATGTGCATAATGGTGAAAATTATATAGGCACCACACATTACGAGCTCGACCTGAAACCGGGTTGGAACCTCATAAAATATGAAGTGGTAGATCTGTTTACCGATAAAGACGGCAGGGCTTACGCTAAAGATGTTAAATATGCGAGTCTGGACGCCATGCCTACCGATGCCAGTTTTATATTTATGAAGAACTAAGCCTGCAGGAAGTGAGTTCAGATTAATTTTGAGCATTTGTTTTCGAATTACCGGCATAAAATTATCTTTGCCCCATGTTTCAGTTAGGAAAAACCATAGTTTCAGAAGAGCTTATAAGCCAGGATTTTGTGTGTAATCTGGCCTCCTGCAAAGGAGCCTGTTGCGTTGAAGGCGATGCCGGGGCTCCGGTAGAACCCGAAGAACGCGAAATTCTGGACCGAATCTACCCCGAGGTAAAACCTTATTTGCGGGAAAAAGGAATAAAAGCTATTGAAGCACAGGGCACCTATATCACTACTGAAAATAATGAAATCGAAACCCCGCTTATCGATGGGGGCGATTGTGCTTATGTGACCTTTGATGATAAAGGCACCGCCTTATGCGGAATTGAAGAAGCCTACAACGCCGGAAAGATCGATTTTAAAAAACCGGTATCCTGCCATTTATACCCGGTAAGAGTGCAGGAATACTCAGAATTTTCGGCCGTGAATTATCACAGCTGGCAAATTTGTGACGATGCCTGCAGTCTTGGAAAAGAACTACAGGTGCCGGTATATAAATTCACAAAAGATGCGCTGATTAGAAAATTTGGCCAGACCTGGTATGCCGAACTTGAAAAAGCCGCCAGGGATTTGAAGAAATAATTGCGATTAGCCGGGCATAAATTCAATCCAAAATCACCTGATCTAAAAGCTTCATTTTAAGGGATTTAATTTCAAACTTCGATTTAAATTCCTTATCTTTTGCTGTTGAAATAATACTTACCCTGCATTTCTGCCCTGCCCCGCAGAACCCCGAATCCCCCTTACCTAACCTGCTTAAAATTTAAACATTTTAAGTGATGAAAAATTTAATTTTTAGCATTATCTGCGCATTGGGTATGGTATTTAGTTCCAATGCCCAATTTTTAAAAAATCTCAAAGACAAGGTAGAACGACGGGTAGAGCAAAAGGTGACCGATAATATCGCTGATAAAGCTGCCACTGAAGCCGACAAATCCCTCAACAAGATGTGGGAAACCCAGCTAAGCAAAGGCCCAATGGCTATGGGTGCCAACCGGGTAGATGCCAGCGAGGTCCCCGAGCGCTATGAATTCGACTGGGCTTACCAAATGCAAATGACCACCGAACAGGGTACCTTAAACTTGAATTATTTTCTAAGTGAAAATGACTCCTATTTCGGAATGCATATGAAAGAAGGCGGCGATATGTATATGGTGCTCGATATGGATAAAAACCTTAGCGTGATGTATTTCAATTCTGAAGGAAATAAACTTTTAATGGCCAGCAAATTTGATATAGAGGATGCAGATATGGAAGAAGATTACCTCGACGATTATCGCATCACCGAGCTGGGTGAGAAAACAATACTGGGTTATCGCTGCAAAGGCTACCAGGTCGAAGATGACGAGCACCTAATGACGATGTATGTCACCAACGAAGCTCCCGTGAGTTTTATGAATATGCAGAAAAATAAGCAGGTAAAATTCCCTAAAGGTTTTAACGCCGATTGGCTTAAAGAAGGAAACGCTCTTATGATGGAGATGGATTTTAAGAATAAGAAAAGGCCCAAAGAAAGCGGCAGTATGAAATGTGTAGGTCTGGAAAAACAGCAACTCACTATCAATAAAAACGATTACAACTCACTATAAAAACCAAAAATATGAAAGATGCACACACTCAAAGCCAGGCCTCACCCACAGGCTCTGATGCGAAAACCATCGCAATAATCGCCTATCTCACCATCATAGGTTTAGCCATAGCCTTTGTGATGAACAAAGACAAGCAGGAAGATTTCGCAACTTACCATATCAAACAATCCCTGGGCCTGGTCGTTCTTAGCCTGGGACTTTTTGTTGTAGGGATGATTCCCATCCTTGGATGAATTCTAAGTTTTTTAGGAACTTTATTCCTGCTTTATCTGTGGATTATGGGACTTATCCACGCCATTAATAACGAAAAAAAACCGGTTCCCATTTTTGGGAAATACTTTGAAGAATGGTTTAGAAATCTCTAATAAATCAAAGGGATAGGCAGGCAAAAGATTTTGTAGGCTATCCCTTTCATTTTAGTTAAAATCCTCATCTTTTAATTCTTACGCCCTTACACAATTCATAATTAAAACTTAATAAATACTCGGGGGTAAACCCTTAATTTTCAACATTATAGTTAAATTTCTCCTTTGCTTTCTACAGCTTATAAAACTCTGAGACTCAAATTGTTAACAACTTTGTTCAAAAGCTTTTATTATTAAATCTTTAAAAAACAATTTATTTTTACATATTTGTTGAGAATATAACAACAAACGCTTCTTACAGCTAAAATATGTCAATGCCATCAGAGGAAATTTTACTACAACAGGACAAGAATCGTTTTGTAATTTTTCCGGTTAAACATCACGATATTTGGGATTGGTACAAGAAACTGGAGTTGAATCTCTGGACTCTGGATCCCGCCCAAACCACCGAAGAATTAGAAGTACGCAAACCGCGTTCGGCAAAAGCCGAAATCGAATACCTCAACAATCTTTTAGCCTTTTTTGCAGGAACCCAGAAAAAGGTTACTGAAAACCTAAGCAAAAACATACAAAATAAAATCGCTTTACCTGAAGCCGGGTTTTCTATCAACCTTTTATTACAGGCCGAAAATGTGCACCTACAGGCATTTTCAGTATTCAGCCGTATCTGGACCCAAACCCCGAGAGAAGAAAAAAAGCTGGTAACCGCCGTGGCTCCCAGGCTTCAAAAGCTTGAAAAATTTATATCGAAATACAGCAAAAATGCCAGTTTTGGCGAACTTCTGCTAGCCTCTGCCGCATTTAATGCCATCTTCTTTTCTACCGGGCTTTCAATTCTCATATTTCTGAAGAAAAAGAATATTATGCCCGGGCTTTCAAATTATTGCGATCAAATTTCCCGGGATAAAAGTCTTCATCGAAATTTAGTGATAGACCTTTTCAACGATTACCTTCAGGAAAAGGTGTCGGCTGAAAAAGCCCGGCAAATAATTATTGGCACCCGAAATTTGAGTTTGGAGATATTTTTAAACGATTTCCCGGTAAGCCTTATTGAAATGCAGGAGGAGCATTTGCAGCAATATGTGAATTTAGTTACCGAAGATCTCTTACAAAATCTAGGTTTTGACAAGAATTTAGCTGAAGAAACCGCAGTTTTATCAGAGCCAAATATTTCGCTGGCTCAGAGCCGGGCGAGCAAACTTCAGCAGAACAGTAAAAAAGACCCTAAAGAAAATAAAGAATTTGGCGAAGATGCCATTTCACGATCTCAATAACGTCGCGACCCCCAACGCGGCGTTTATTGAGTTCGAAAAATACAATCTACCCCCGGTAGTTATTGGCCGGTAATACCCCCACGTATTGCCGGCCCTTTTTATTCGCAGAGTTTCTTATTTTTGACCCCTTAGCCGAAATACAGCATTATGATGAACTGGGAACAACTCCTTTCGCTTAAAAGATTTGGAGACACCAATAAAAGATTAAGAAAAGAACAAAACGAAACCCGCCTTGGTTTCGAGGTAGACTACGACCGTATCATATTTTCTTCGGCCTTTAGAAGCCTTCAGGATAAAACCCAGGTAATCCCGCTTTCTAAAACCGATTTTGTACATACCCGCCTCACTCATAGCCTCGAGGTTTCGGTAGTAGGACGATCTTTAGGACGCCTGGCCGGTCAAAAAATTCTAGAAAAACATCCGCATCTGGAAACTATTCACGGCTATAAAATGAACGATTTTGGAGCTATTGTAGCGGCTGCCGCGCTGGCTCACGATATAGGTAATCCTCCCTTTGGGCATTCGGGTGAAAAGGCTATTGGTGAATACTTTAGGCACGGCGAAGGCAAAAGATTTAAAGCACATCTTAGCGAAAAAGAATATGCCGATCTTGTGAATTTTGAAGGGAATGCCAACGGATTTAAAATACTCACCGAAGACAGGCCCGGCATTGCCGGGGGACTTCGACTTTCATACGCAACCCTGGGGGCTTTTACCAAATATCCGAAAGAATCTCTACCCCATAAACCCAGCCCGCACATTGCCGATAAAAAATTTGGCTTTTTTCAAACCGAACGCGAAAAATTTGCCGAAGTAGCACAGGAATTAGGCCTGCCTAAAAGGGGCAAGGGAGATGACCTTGGTTTTGCTCGGCATCCGCTCGCCTACCTGGTAGAAGCTGCCGATGATATTTGCTACACCATCATAGATTTCGAAGACGGAATTAACCTTGGCCTAATCGACGAGGAATATGCGCTGGAATATCTTATCAATCTTGTAAAAGCCAACATCAACACCCAAAAATATCACAGCCTGCAAAACACGGCCGATAGGCTGGCATATCTTAGAGCCCTGGCTATAAACACCCTTATTGGCGAAGCTGTAGACTGCTTTATCAGGAATGAAGAAGCTATTTTAAGTGGAGAATTTCAGCAAGCCTTATTTGACAAGAGCAGTTATGAGGCCCAGATAAAAGACATCATTAAAATTAGTGTGGAAAAGATTTATCAAAGCGTGGAAGTGATCAATAAAGAGATAGCAGGCTATAAAATGTTAGCCCATCTCCTGAACACCTACACCCGGGCATTTCTCCCGGAGAAAGATCAGGAAAACTCCAATTATAATGCTTTGGTTTTAAAATCTGTTCCAAAGCTGGCCCATTTGCAGGAAGAGACCTCGGTCTACCGTACTTTGATGGAAATCTGCTCCTACACCGCCTCGCTTACCGATGGATTAACCGTTGCTTCTTTCGAAAAATATCAGGGTTTAAGGCTGTAAACTAAAATTCATAGACTACTCCCACGCCCAGGGTTTGCTTCAACTGAATTCTGGCTCCCAGGGTTTCGAGGTTTCCGTCACCGGTAACGTCTTTTTTTACCTTTACGTCATTATCGTACCTAAGATGTGTCCCCACGCTGGCCTTAACAAAGTCATTTACCTTCATATTCACGTTTAACTGCCAGTCTACATCTACATTTCCGAAGTCATTGAGATAATCGGTATATAGGCTTATACGATTACTTACATCTATATTTTCCCACATAGTTTTGGAAAATTCACTGGTGACCAGAATCCCCACCTCAGTTCTCATATTTTCACCCCGCTCGATGATGTTCCCATCTTCATCTTTAACTGCACCGGTAACCCCAAACATTCCCTCATCGGCCAGGCGCTGGCTAAAAACGAAAGTCGATTTTTGAGTTAAAGGAGACATATAAACGGTAAGATCTTCTGAAGGATGTGAAAACTCACTACCAACCCCCAGGAACAGGTATCCCGGAGCCATAAATCTCGATATGGGCGTATCGGTATCGGGATAGCGGTATCCATTGCTGAATTGGGTATTAAAATTAAACCGGGCAGAATAAAACCAGTTTGAGTTCTCGTTCTTGCGATAACTAAAGGTGGAGGTAAGCTCCAAAAGGTCTTCGGTTTTTCTTAATTCCCTGCCTTCCTGTGCATTTACCCCGTAGCGCCAATTGATTAAATTTTTCCACACCGTATGCCGCTTTTTAAAATTTCGGGCAAAATTGGCGTGAAACAATGCTGAAATAGAATTATTCCCCCCTGCATTCCAGTTAACAAAAGCCACCTCATTCAAATTAATTCCCACCGAATTTTTCTCTGTCCAGTTGATTACCACATTTTCGTGATGCCGGGTAGGTTTCAATGCATTTACACTGTCGCGGGTGGTTAGCCGTCTTAAATCGGCTTCCATCTTTCGGGTTCTAAGTTTACTCCGGTTAATTTCCGATACGGCTTTAAGCTTGCTTCGTTGTTCAAGCATACGTATTATATCGCTGGCCGAATAGGTAAGGGTATCTCCCGGGTTAGGGTCTATTTGAGCATAACCTGAAATTGTGCATAAGCACAACAGCAGGCTGGTAAGTAGGATTTTCATGGATAATCTGGATTCTTCGGATTTTCAATTTATAATTTTCGGATTTGAGAAATTATAGCCCGTCGTATATGTTCAACGCTAATTCCGGCGATTTCTTGTAATTCGCTCACACTTCCGTGCTCGGGAAATACATCGGGGATACCAAGACACTGGATAGGTACCCGGTATTGATGAGCAGCTGCGAATTCTAGAACTGCGCTGCCAAAACCGCCTGCTTTCACGCCATCTTCAACAGTGATAAGCCGGGTATAATTTTTAAAAATTTTATGTAATAATTCTTCGTCTAAGGGTTTCGCAAAGAGCATATCATAATGCCCTATTTTCTCTTCAGAAATTTGCTGAATGGCTTTTCTCACCAGCCCTGTCATACTTCCCAGGCTTAGCACGGCGATGTTTTCTCCTTCTGAAAGACATTCTCCGTTCCCGATTTCGATTTTTCTGAAATCCTGCTGCCAGTCTACCACTTCTCCACGTCCCCTGGGGTATCTAATCGCTATAGGAGCTACAAGACCCAGTTGAGCGGTATACAGCAAATTGCGCAGCTGAATTTCGTTTGAAGGAGCCGCAATTATCATATTGGGAATGCAGCGCAAATATGCAATATCAAATAAGCCGTGATGCGTGGCACCATCTTCCCCCACCAAACCTGCTCTATCCAGGCAAAAGATCACCGGAAGCTTTTGTATAGCCACATCGTGGATTACCTGGTCATAAGCCCGCTGTAAAAAGGTAGAATAAATAGCACAAAAAACGCTAAAGCCCCGGGTTGCCATCCCTGCGGCCAGGGTAACCGCATGTTGCTCGGCTATGCCCACATCAAAAGCTCTCTCAGGAAAAGCCTCCATCATAAATTTGAGGGAACTTCCTGTAGGCATCGCAGGGGTAATACCGATTATTTTCTCATTTTTTTTGGCCAGTTCCACCAAAGTTAACCCGAAAACATCCTGATACTTCAGAGGGAGCCCTTCGGTATCATAAGCCAGGAGCTCCCCGGTATCGGGACGAAATTTGCCGGGGGCGTGATATTTCACCTGGTCTTCTTCAGCTTTTTTTAGGCCTTTTCCTTTGGTGGTGATAAGATGCAGAAATTTGGGGCCCTTTACCTGTTTTAATTCTTTTAAAATTTTCAACAAAGCCGGGAAATCGTGCCCATCTACAGGCCCAAAATAATTAAAGTTAAGCGCCTCGATCATATTCGCCTGTTTCGGCTTGTAACCCACCCTGGCTTTGGTGAGGTAATCCTTAAGGGCACCTACGCTGGGATCTATTCCAATTGCATTATCATTTAAAATAACCAGTAAGTTGGCATCGCTTACCCCGGCGTGGTTAAGGCCTTCAAAGGCCATTCCGCTGGCTATTGAGGCATCTCCAATTATTGCAATATGCTGCCTTTGGTGGTTCTTTTCGAGCTTTGAAGCCAAAGCCATCCCCAAAGCAGCAGATACTGAGGTTGAAGAATGGCCAACTCCAAAACTATCATAGGGGCTTTCCCCGCGTTTTGGAAAACCGCTTATACCTCCAAGCTGTCGGTTCGTATGAAAAATATCCCTTCTTCCGGTTAAAATTTTATGCCCGTAGGCCTGGTGGCCCACATCCCAAACCAAAAGATCATCGGGGGTGTTAAATACGTAATGCAGGGCAATGGTCAATTCTACCACTCCGAGGCTGGCCCCCAGATGGCCTTCTTTACTTGCCACAATTTCAATGATGAATTGTCGCAGTTCGGAAGCTAATTGCTTGAGTTCCGCTTCGGGAAGCTGTCGCAAATCTTCGGGTGAATTGATCTTTTCAAGAATTTTTCCTTGCATAGCCGCAAAGTTAAAGTTTGATTTTAAATAAAGACTATGCATTTTAGTTAATGGCTTTGATTAATTTTATCCTTCCGAAGTAAAAAAAGACATGGAAAGTCCTTTCAACGACGAATATTTTATGCGGAAAGCCCTGGCCGAAGCTGAAGAAGCTTACTCCAAAGGTGAAATTCCGGTGGGGGTGGTCGTGGTGATTAACGATCGCATCATCGCCCGGGGACACAATCTTACCGAAACCCTTAACGATGTAACGGCCCACGCCGAAATGCAGGCGATTACGGCCGCAGCCGGATTTTTAGGCGGCAAATACCTCGTGAATTGCACTATGTATGTAAGCCTGGAGCCCTGCCAAATGTGTGCCGGCGCGCTTTACTGGAGCCAGATTTCGCGGCTGGTGTTTGCTGCGGAAGACCCCCAACGGGGATACCGCAAAACGGGGGTACAACTGCACCCAAAGACAAAAGTAGAATCTGGAATCCTGGCCGAAGAAGCTGCAGCACTTCTAAAACGTTTCTTTATCGAAAAGCGAAACCTCAATTAATCAAAAAACCGCCCGAAGGCGGTTTGTAGTAATTATTTTTAAGCTTTTGTTTCTTTCAATTTATCGGGGATATCCCAGATTTTTTCAAGCTCTTCAAGCGATTTTCCTTTGGTTTCCGGGATAAATTTCATCGTGAAAAATATAATTCCGAGGATGAAGAACGAAAAGATGAAATACGGCAGCGAGCCACTCCAAAAGGCCGAGTTGTTCATTTCACTTTCAGCAACGATCGGGAAACTTTGAGATACCACGTAATTGGCTGCCCATTGCGCCGCAACGGCTATAGACATAGCTACTGAACGAATTTTGTTGGGGAACATTTCAGATAAAACCACCCAAACCACAGGCCCCATAGACATTGCAAAGGCTGCCACAAACATCAAAACGCCTATTAGAGATACCAAACCAACATTGCCGGTCATTAGGGTTCCACCAAGCAATAAGAACCCAACGATCATTCCTACCGATCCAATGTAAATAAGTGGTTTTCGCCCAAAACGATCTACTGTAGCCATCGCAACGAAAGTAAATACCAGGTTTACAGCTGCAAGTAAGATTTGCTGTGCCAGGACGTCTTCTTTTCCAAAGCCAAGCGCTTTTTCAAAAATATCGGCCCCGTAATAAAGCACGGCATTAATTCCTGTAAACTGCTGTAAAATCGAAAGCACGGTTCCAATAGCAATGATCGAGAAAACCCCTTTGGCGAAGATATTTACTTTCACTTTTTTATCTTCTTTTTGCAGGGAATTTTCAATTTCCCGAAATTCGATATTAGCCATTTCTTTTCCGTGAATTTTGGTAAGCACTTCCAGGGCCTGGGTTTTAAAGCCCTTTAAGGCCAACCATCGCGGGCTGCGGGGAACAAAAAACAGCAGAATTAAGAAAAGGCTGCTGGGGATAAGTTCAGACCAGAACATACTACGCCAGCCAAATTCGATATTTTCAGCTTCGGTATTGCTGCTTCCGATAAAATAGGTGGCCAGGAAAACCACAAAAAATCCAATTACAATAGCCAGCTGGTAGTAACTAACCAGAGTACCCCGAATTTTAGCAGGGGCGATTTCAGCAATATAAGTGGGAGCATTCATAGACGCCAGGCCAATTCCCAAGCCTCCAATAAGCCTAAAAGCTACCAATAAGCTAACCGATTCGGGTAAAAATGAAGGCAAACCTGAACCCCAGGCCGAAATCGAAAACAGTATAGATGAAATAATAAGCGAATACTTTCTACCTACCATATTGCTTAAAGGCCCAGCGACAATAGCACCTACAAAACAGCCCAGCAGTGCACTTCCAACAACCCAGCCTTTCATCGCTGCATCCAGGTCGAAATACTGGCTGAAATAATACTGAGATCCATTAATAACACCGGTATCGTACCCAAATAGCAGTCCGCCCAGGGCAGAAACTATGGTAGTCAAAATGAGATAAGACTTATTATGCATAAAATTTTAATTTATTTAAGAGTGGGTCAAGGTAAGAAATTAGGATTAATTGAGTTACGCTCAATCCTTCCCGGGGCCTGTTAACAAATTATATTTGATGTAATTAATAAGACAATTTTCTATGAATTTTAATGCGAATTTGGATTCACAAACCTTTAAGCCTGCAAAACCTGAAAAATGTTATAAAGCGTTAAAATTTATAAATAAGAAAAAAATTTTTCTGAATCTTTATTTTTAATCACGCTTTAAGGTCTCACAAATCATAAATCTATGAACGGGAAATTCTTCTCACATCCTACAGAATCTATCCTTAGACTTTCAGGATTTTTATTTTTTCTGATTTTTTCTATTCAGAGCCAGGCTCAGGAAAACAGTAAAGAAATCATACATTCCATTTATTTTACCGCCAACACGGGGCTTGACGATTCAGAAATCTCCAAACGTATTCTTACTCAGATAAATGAAGCCTCCCAAAATGACGCTGAAGCCAGCGTGGTGGTAATGGGAAATATCACTCCTAAAGGTGGCTATCCCCCCAAAAAAGAGGACAGAAAAAAGGTAGAAGATTTTCTGAAACGAAGCCTTATGACTCCGCTTGAAGGATTTAATGGGAATATCATTTACAATCCCGGCCGAAACGAATGGAACAAAGAAGGCCACCAGAATATCGATGATCTGGAGAGTTTTCTTCAGGATGAAAGCGAAGCTGAATTTTGGCCTAACGATGGTTGCCCCATTGAAGGCGAAGATCTAAACGATGACGTACGCCTGGTGATGGTAGACTCGCAATGGTTTCTGGAAAACTGGGATGACCACCCTTACATAAACGATAAATGTGAAATCAAAACACGGGAGCAATTTTTTATTGAATTTAAAGATGAGTTAAAAGATGAACAGGGAAAAACCATTATTGTAAGCGTGCACCACCCGGTGATGTCTAATACGAGGCTTGGTTTTTTCAATAAAATAGGTGGCTTCACCGAGCAATCTTATGAAAACCCTCTAATGAAAGAACTTCGCGGAAAGTTAAAAACCCTTTCCCGCCAGTTTGAAGATGTGATTTTTGTTTCGGGTAATGACAGGAACCTCCAATATATTCTGGATGACAATACCCCGCAAATCATTAGCGGGGCGATGGGGAAACTTCAGAAAGTGAAAAAGGAAAAAGATTATTTTGCTTCAAGTACCCCAGGCTTCAGCAAACTTAATATTTTTGAAGACGGGAGCTCGGTGGTAGATTTTTATGAAGCCGGGGAAAACGGACCAAATTTGCTGGAAAGCCGATACATTAAACGGGAGCGCATAGACCTGGACGAGGTAAGCTGGCATTCTAAAGAAGATTTTGGAGCTACCTATAAAGCCTCGGTATATGAGACCGAAGAAGTAGAAAAGTCTTTCCCCTACCGCAAAATGTGGGGTGAACATTATCGGGATATTTATGGAAGAAAGATAGAAGTTCCGGTATTGTTTATCGATACACTTCCCGCCAATCCGGTTGCGATAAGCGAAGGCGGCGGGAAGCAATCCCGATCCCTGCGTATCAAAGACGACGATGATCACGAATATACCTTACGAGAGGTTAGAAAAAGCGCATTGCGTTTTATCCAGGCAAATATTCCCACCAATTATGTGTTGGAATTTATGGACAACACCATAGCCGAAAGAATTGTTCAGGATTTTTATACTACGGCCCATCCCTATGCGCCCTTTGCGGTGAACAGCATTATGGAAGATCTGGGAATTTTTCACGCAAACCCAAAACTTTACTACCTGCCAAAACAGGAGAACCTCAACATCTTTAACGAAGATTATGGTGATAAGCTTTATATGCTTGAAGAACACGTAGGCGATCACAACAAGGAGTTTTTCGATTTTGGAAATGCCGACGATATCATAAGTACTTCAGACCTTTTGCTTGAGTTGCGGGAGACCAAAAATATCTATGTAGATGAACAGGCCTATATCAAAGCCCGCCTTGCCGATATGTTAATTGGAGACTGGGACAGGCACGAAGACCAGTGGCGCTGGGCAGAATTCGAGGAGAACGACAGCATCAAGGTGTACAAACCCATTCCCAGAGACCGGGACCAGGCTTTTTCAAAATATGATGGTTTGATGGTGCGACTGCTGAAATTCGGTTTCCCAGAGATGCGGGCCATGCAAACTTTTGAGGCCGATCTAAAAGACGTAAAATGGTTCAATAAATCTGCATTTTCGCTCGATAAAGCCTTTATTCGAAATGCCACCTGGCAGGATTGGAAAGAGCAGGTTGAATACATTCAGCAGAATCTTACCGATGAAGAAATTGAAGCTGCCTTTGCCACACTGCCCGAAGATGTCCAGGATGAAAGCATTGAAACCATCAAAAGTTCTTTAAAAGCCCGTCGGGATAACCTGGAAGGCATTGCTAAACGCTATTACGATTACCTCATAAAATTTGATGTGATCACCGCTACTGAAGAAGATGATGAAATCGAAATTCTCCGTAAACCCGGCGGCATTACCGAAATCACTGTAAAAGGCGGGGATGGTTCTGAATTCAGCAGAGAATATAATTCTGCTGAAACCAAAGAAATCTGGGTGTATGGCCTGGAAGGAAAAGATACTTTCACCAGCTCAGGAAAAGGGAATAATCTAATCAAGCTGAAGCTTATAGGCGGAAAAAACAATGACACTTACAGTCTTGAAAACACCAGACGCACCAAGGTGTATGATTATCGCAGCAAGAAAAACAGCCTGGAAAAAACCGGGTCAAAACTGCTAACCGATTCTTACGAGATCAACAATTATAACCCAAATAAGAAGAAAAGAACCACCAATGTGCTTTTTCCAAGTATAGGTTTTGACCCCGATGCCGGATTTAAAGTAGGCGTTCGCAATACTTTCACCACCTATAACCTGGTGAGAAATCCATTTACCGCGAAACACGATGTTTCTCTGAATTACTTTTTTGCCACCGATGGATTTTCAGCCGAATACTATGGCGAATTTGCTCATATTTTCCCCAATTGGAATTTTGGACTTGACGCCAAATACACCAGCCCGAATTATACCTTAAACTACTTTGGAACCGGAAATAGCAGCAGCTACGATGAAGAGGCAGTAGATCTGGATTATAACCGGGTTCGAATTCAGCAATTTGCTGTGGCCCCGTCTTTAATAAACAACAATAATCGTGGAAGCCGTTTTGAACTCAAAGCGATGTTTGAATCTTTAGAGACCGCATACGATGAAAATGCCTTTATTGGCCTGGCCTTTGACCCTGAAGACGATGTTTTCAATCAACAATTATACGCAGGCACCGAAGTGAGCTATCAATATCTTAACCAAAACAACCCGGCTTTCCCCAGCCGCGGACTCAATTTTAATGTAACTACGGGTTATAAAACCAATATCGACCAATACAACAACCAATTTGGATATTTGAAGCCTTCGCTTTCTATCAATTATCCGCTGCATTCCAGTGGTATTGCAACTATAGCTTCTAAAGTGGGCAGCGAGATGATTTTTGGAGACAATTATGAATTCTATCACGCCGCTACCCTGGGAGGCAATTACAGCCTTAGAGGTTACCGAAATGAAAGATTTAACGGGAAGAGCTCATTCTATCACAGCACCGATGTGCGCGTAGGGCTAAGCCAGATTAGAACCAATTTTGTACCGCTGCGGTTCGGGATAAGTGGTGGCTTTGACTACGGAAGGGTTTGGAGCGAAGTTCCCGAATCTAACGAATGGCTCAGCAATTATGGGGGTTCGTTTTTCATTAACGGATTCAACGCCCTCACCGCAAATATTGGATATTATATTGGAGACGATGGCGACCGGGTGATGTTTAGCCTTGGCTTCAATTTCTAAGCAAAGTATTTTAAAACAAAAAAGCCCGGAATTCTTACAAATTCCGGGCTTTTTAGATTTTCAGAATGAATTACTGCATATCCTGGTAGTCAAATCTCTGACCACCAACCGAGGCTTCTATCATCGCTCCAGCTTTTGGCATCGTAATAATAGCCCGCCCGTCTTTAAATTCAAGGCTTTTGGCTTTGCCTTTTTCAATAACTACTGCCGAGGCATTTCCGGCAAGTTTGTAGCTACCTTCCTTGAATTCATCTAATTCGGCCTGGGTTTCGAAAAGAATAGCCTGTCTAAAAGCCTGACCCCCCAGTTGAAAACCAATATCCAATTGCCTTAATTCAGCAAAACCTATTAATTCTCCATTTTGATAAACCACTCCGTTTCCGGCAGCCCCTCCTAAAATATAGGCCCCTTTCCCAACATTAGGAAAAATCACATAGCCCGCAGCTTCATCGAAAAGATTTCCTGTTTCAGCATTTTCAGCCATAAAGGCGGCTTTTGCCTTTTCTGCATCATCGATCAATTCCTGCTGTTCGGCGGTTTGTGCGTTCAAGTTATAAACGGCAAATAAGCCAAAAAGCAGCATCATTAGTTTCGTTTTCATAATCATCATTTTTTAAGGTTACTTCATTAAAATTAAGAACTGCTTCAAAAATCCTCTGTTAATAAGCTGTTATTTCACTAAATATTAGAGCTTCAGCAAATTCCACAGTTTTATGATGTATTTCCACAGGTTTTAAACTTTTTCTGGTTTCAATCACTGCCTTGTTTTAGTTCATATCTAAAGAAAATTAACCCAAAAGACTGAAAAACAGCACTAAAGAGAAATTTCAGGATAAAAACCGAAAAGTGGTAGGGATATTGAAAAAAACAGGTAAATCAAATCTGGAAATGTATAACGACATAGAATTTGTACTCAATATACTTCAGGCATTACTGCTTATTCCTTTCCTGCATTTAATTAATCAGGAAATTTTTAAGCGTTTAAAAGCTCGTCATAGTTTTTTTTCATTCAAGCTTATGAACAGCCTGTTTTTCTATCATCTTTTCTTCGGAATGGTGTATTACAGCTATGCGCTTTTCAATCCTTCAGATTCGAAGCGTTATTATAGCGTGCCTCAAAAAGAAGGTGCAGAATGGCTGGACTTTGCCACTACCGGAACGGGGTTTATAGATTTCCTCTCCTATCCTTTTATCAACTTCCTGGGCTTCAGCTATGAGATGATGATGCTTTTGTTTACCTGGATAGGTTTTTTGGGCTTTATGTACGCCTACCTTATTTTCAAGGAAAACCTCAACCATAAAATTAAAGTTTTCAGGAAAATAGATCTGTTACATCTCATCCTGTTTTTGCCAAATATGCACTTCTGGACCGCTTCTTTTGGAAAAGGAGCTCCCATTTTTCTTGGATTGATGATGTTTGCCTATGCGATTAAAAATCCGCAGCAAAGGTTTCAACGCCTTAGCCTGGGCTCAATTCTAATTTTTTGTATTCGCCCCCATATTTTCCTAATGCTTGCCGGCGTGGCGCTACTTGGAATATTTATAGGAAAGAAAAGCATTGAATGGAAACAGAAACTGGTGTATTTCGGTCTTTTAGGCGGGATGTTACTATTGTTCAGAGACCAGATTCTGGCCGTGGTGAACCTCAATAATTCTGAAAACCTGGTCGCCGATTTTCTTGCCTTTACTGAAAAGCGCTCAGAAGCTTTGAGCAGTGCCACTTCGGGGGTAGCGATGAACGACTATAGCTTTTTCGAAAAGATATTTACCTTTTGGTTCAGGCCGCTGTTTTTTGATGCCCCGGGCTTTTTTGGGGTCATCGTTTCAGCTGAAAATTTGCTATACCTGGTTCTGGTTTTAAAGCTTTTCAGAAAGAATTTTTTCAGTTTTTTGAAGGTGGCACCAACCAAGGTAAAGATGAGTCTTTTGTTGTTTATAGGTAGCTCCCTGTCTATGACTTTTGTGATGTCTAACCTGGGAATTATTATTCGTCAAAAAACCATGGTGATGTATTTTCTGTTTTTTGTGATCTATTATTTCTTAGGCCACGAACAGTTGATGAAGAAAACAAGATCACTACCACCAAAAGCAATCTAAAATTAAAAACCCCTTACCGGCTGCGGCAAGGGGTTTTTGATTATTCCTTCAGAAATAAACTTACAATTTCTTAAGGCCTTTCATCTCGTCTTTTGAGGCTTCCATAATGCTAATCGCGAATCCGCCGCCGGGAGCCGATCTTTGCTTCAGTTTAGACCTATGATTTACAATTACTTTTCTAATCTCATAAGCCTGCGGATTCTCCTTATAGTGAGCATCCTCGGCATCGGCATAGATCGTAGCAACATAATCTTTCCCTTTTTCGAGGAAGTCGAAATTTAGATTGGCAGTTCTGGCCTGGGTGCCATTCACATTTCCAACAAACCAGTTATTGCCCTCTTTTTCTTTTCTGGCAATAGTAAGAAAGCGACCGGGTTCAGCTTCCAGATAATGACTTTTCTCCCAGTCTATCGCCACATCTTTGATAAACTGAAAAGCATCCATAAACTGCTCGTAATGTTCGGGCAGGTCGGCGGCCATTTGTAAAGGCGAGTACATAGTTACATACAAAGCCAGCTGGTTGGCGATCGTGCTGTTTACGTGAGAATTATTATCGGGATTGAGCTGGCTAATGTCCATCACAAAAATTCCCGGGGTATAATCCATAGGCCCACCGATTAAGCGCGTGAATGGCAATACGGTTACGTGATTGGGTTTATTGCCTCCAAAAGCCTGGTACTCGGTACCTCTGGCCGATTCGTTTGCGATAAGGTTAGGCCAGGTTCTGGCGATCCCGGTGGGGCGCACCGCCTCATGGGCATTGATCATCACTTCATAATCTGCGGCCTTCTCCAGGGCATATTGATAGTGATTCACAATCCACTGGCTGTAATGATTTTCACCTCTTGGCAAAATATCTCCCACATAGCCTGTTTTTACCGAATTATAACCATTAGCCTTCATAAAAGCATAAGCTGTATCTAAGTGTCTTTCATAATTTCTCACCGAAGCCGAAGTCTCGTGGTGCATTATCATTTCTACCCCCTTACTTTTGGCGTAATCACGAATTTCTTCCACATCAAAATCGGGATAGGGAGTCACGAAGTCGAAAACATAATCTTTGGAATTCCCAAACCAGTCTTCCCAGCCTACATTCCAACCTTCTACCAAAACTCCGTCAAAACCGTGCTCGGCAGCGAAGTCGATATGCTTTTTCACGTGCGGGGTATTGGCAGCGTGGCGGCCATTGGGTTTAGCTTCTTCAAAATTGGTTTCTCCCAGTTTCACGGCCGAAAATTCATCGGTGTAATTCCAGGCGCTTTTCCCGGTGATCATTTCCCACCAAACCCCAATATATTTTGTGGGTTTTATCCAGGAAACATCTTCAATTTTATTGGGTTCATTAAGGTTATAGGTAATTCGCGAAGCCAGTATTTCACGGGCTTCGTCGCTTACAATAATCGTTCTCCAGGGCGTTTGGGCGGGGGCCACCATATAGCCTTTATCGCCGTTCACATCGGGAGTAAGCCAGGACTCAAAGACCATAGTTTCTTCATCAAGGTTTAGGTGCATTGCCGGGTAGTCGATAAGCGCCGCCTCGTGAAGGTTAATATATAACCCATCCTGAGATTTCATCATCAGCGCGGTTTGAACACCGGTGTTCGAAAATGAAGTTTGAGACACATTAGCGGTGATCGCCTTTTCCATCAAACCAGAAATTTCCGAAAGTTTGCTTTCGGTATAATCATACTCCTGGGTGTCATAATCTCCCGGAATCCAAAAGGCGGTATGGTCGCCGGTCATCGCAAACTGGCTGCGCTCTTCTTTGATCACAAAATGCCCTAAATTCTCCTGAAGCGGAAATTCATACCTAAATCCCAGCCCGGTGTCGAAAAGTCTAAACCTGATTTTTAAGTTCCTGCCGGCATCTTCCTGCTTTAGCTCTACTAAAAGCTCATTATAATTATTCTCAATTTCGCTTTCTTCGCCCCAAACCGGCTGCCAGGTTTCGCTGAAGCTATTTGTTGCGGTTTCTACGATGCTGAAATTGTTTAAAAACGAATGCTCTTCATTTTTGAGTTCCAGCCCCAGTTTACTGGGCTTTACCACAATTTTTCCTTTATACTGAAGTTCATACTGCGGGCTTCCATCTTCCTGCAGGGAGAAATTCATCTTTAAATTCCCATTGGGCGAGGCCAGGTCTTGTGCCGTTAAGCTGAAAATGCTGAAGCACAGGCTTAAAAACAGGCTTAATTTTTTCATTTGATTTCGATTTTTTAGACTTAATTACAAAAGTAATGGAAATCACCGAAGTGAGTTGAAAATGGCGGCTTCAGTTATTTTTTTCTTCTGAATAACCTGATTTTTTGGTTAATTTTGAGCTATGATTCAGCCCCGAATTTTGTTTTCCCTACTCCTGGTTTCGGCGATTTTTTCAGCTTGTTCTGAAAAACCTGAAAACACTTCAGAAACCACCGAAGATTCAGCCTTTTCTTATTTTGAAAAAGCCCGGGAAGCTTCGGCAATTTCAGAAAAACTCGGCTGGCTGGATAAAGCCCTGAAAAATACCGGGCCAGATTCCGATACCTTGCTTTCGCAGCTATTGGACTATAAAATCTATTATCACAATCAGCTAAAAAATTACGACAGCGCAGCTTTTTACATAGACAGTCTTCAGCAGAGTTCAACAAGAAGAAAAGACACGGTCGGAATTGCAAAAGCCTATTACCGAAGGGCGGTTTTAAACCGGCTTCAGAATAATCCTGAAGAAAATTTTAGAAACAGCTTTGAATCCCGAAAATATTATCTCGCCATTGGCGACAGCACAGCTTTTGCCCGCCGAAGCCTGGAAATGGCAGTGGCCCAAAGCCGTATGAACGATTATTCGGGCAGCCAGGAAACCGCTACCGAAGCTTTAAAATATTTGAATCAGGCCCTGGATTCCTCCTATCTTTCCAGCGCGCACAATGTTATCGCCATCGCCTACCGGCAGCAGGGTTTTGAAGCTGATGCGGTAAGAGAATATGAGAATGCTTTAAAATTCAGCACCAAACCCAGCGATAGTCTTAGTTACCTTAACAATATCGCCATGGCGCATTCGCAGGCCGGGAAATATGAAGCAGCCCGGCAAAATATGCTGGAGGTTCTTAAAAAAGTAAATCCTGAAGACAGCATAGCCTATGCCCGGTATAAAGATAATCTCGCCTGGATAATCTGGCAGGAAAATCCCGAAACCGATATTGAAGCTGAATTGCTGGAGGCCCTGAAGCTGCGCAAAGCGGTAAACGATAAAACCGGGATGCAGGCCAGCTATGAGCACCTGGCCAGATTTTATGAAAACCGCAATCCCGAAAAGGCAATTGCTATGGCCCGGGAACAACTTAATACGGCTAAAGCTAATGGCAGCGCCACCGGAGAGCTCGATGCCTTAAAAAACCTTCTGGACCTTTCTCCTACCGAAAGGGATGGGTTGTACATTGACAGGTTTGTGAGCCTCAACGATAGTTTAAATCGGGCGAATTTGCAGGCGAAAAATGCCTTTGCCAAAATACGCCTTGATGAGGAGCGCAACAGGCAACAAATTCAAAACTTACAGACTCGAAGCCTCCAACAGCGTCTGGAAGCCGAAAATTTAAAGAATCGCAGTATCATCCTGGGACTTATCATTTTAATCCTGGTTTTGGGAGCCGTTTTCTACGTTTATTTTCTAAGGCAAAGAAACCGCAAGGAGAAAATTCGGGTGGTACATAAAACCGAGAGCCAGATCTCTAAAAAAATCCACGACGAACTGGCCAATGATCTTTATAATTTAATGACCCTGCTCGAACCTATAGCTCCTAACAGCAGTATGGACAGGCTGGAAAGACTATATCAACGCACCAGAGATATTTCCCGGGAGAACGCCGCCATCCCCACCGGAAGTGATTTTGGCCGAAATCTCATCGAAAGTTTAAAATATAATTCGGGCAGAGCCAGGCTTATTTTAAAGGGGGCAAGCGAGGTAGATTGGGAAAAAATTTCAGATGAAAAGAAAATTGTGATCTACAGGGTTTTGCAGGAATTGATGATTAATATGAAAAAACACAGCCAGGCCCCACTGGTGGCCGTGTTATTTGAAAAGAAGGCCAATAAGCTGCATATTAATTTTAACGATACCGGAATTGGAGCAGACTTAAAACAATTCAGAAGCAAAAACGGACTCCAAAATGTGGAAACCCGTATTTTTTCTGTAAACGGAAGTATTAGCTTTGACTCGGCCGAAGGAAAGGGATTTAGAGTGGCCATTCAAATCCCCTACTAACCGGCCAGGGGTTAATAGATATTCCCTTAAAGACCGTCCTGAAAACAGGGCGGTTTTTTTATTTTCGCTGAATCTATTTTGAAAAAGATGGAAAGTTTAATCTTCTAAGCAGTTAGCAGCTTAAACAGGCGTTTATCCAGTTCAGAACTTTCGATTTTCTGATAAACGTTTAAAAGGTTCGCGATAAGTTCACCTATGGCATCCTGCCGGGCTTCGGCTTTTTCCATAAACTGAATCTTTCCCCAGCCTTTAATATCGCATACCATAAGTCCGTTCGCATCACGTATGCTTTGCTGCCTGGCGTCATAAAATACCGGGAAGGCGATAGTCTCGAGCGCAAGATCATAACCGTTTAAAATGTTCATTTTCATAGCATTACATTTTTAAACAAAACTAAAAAGCTCAAACAGGTTTAAGGTTAATAGAGGGTTAACTCCTTTGCCGGTTTTTAAACTCCGGGTTAAATATTCTATAGAAAAAACCTTTAGAACTAAACTTTAGATAAAGCGCTTAATGATTTATTTAAAGGCCGGTAAAGCCAGTGAATAAAGGTATGCTTAGTTTAGTAATGCAATTTTGGGTTAAAAGGAGATAGAGCTATATGAGGCATAATCTCCTTTTCTAAAAAGCAAAAACCTCCTATTTCGGGAGGTTTTTGTGGTTTTGATATTAGGCTAAATCAAAATCTAATTAATAGATGAATGTTGGGTTGGGTTCTATCGCAATTTTATCAACCCATTAACCGATTTGATTTTTGCTGAATTTGTATAATTCGCATTGGATAATTTTAGCTCCTTGCCAACGAATTTTTCCTGAAGCGCATAGTCAAACTCCTTATCTACCTCGATATTTCCAACAATAGTATTGGCCTGAATGCTGGAATTTAAAACCGGGATTTCTATATTCCCGCTTACAGTATTCAAAGCTAATACTCCTTCAAAATTTTCTATATAAATATCTCCACTAAACAAATCTGTAGTAAGTTCACCCGTGAAATATGGTGAACTAATATTTGCGGTAATACTTGAAACCGCTAGTTTTATATGTTTTGGTACCTGGATTTGATATATGAATTCGTGGTCTAAATTATTGGTATACAATAAGCCGCCTTCTATTTGCAACTCATTATCCTGAAAAGCTTGAAAAACCTCCTGAGTATTTGAACTAATATTAATTTCCCCGGTCTCTTCGCTTATTTCCAGATCTATCATCTCTGTATAATGTTCGTGGGAGGTTTTAAGCCAGGCTTTCAGCTTTATTTTGGCTTCATCGGTCACAGTTAATTCGATCTCGCTGGCGAATTTCAGATTTAAATTTACCTGCTCTCCGGAATAATCGATCTCTTTTTCAATTAGTTTTTGAGCTTGCAAGCTTAAAGACAGGCATAACAGGCAAAGCGTAAAAATTGTTTTCATTTGAATTGGTTTTATGAGGCCCACGGCCCATTCTACCAAAAAGACGAAGCATAAATTGTGATGTTGCAACTTCTGGGAAAAACACTAATTTTTCTGAATTACTAAAATAAGTTTATAAGATATTTATTCTATTATTTTAAAATTCTCAACCGCTTTGCCTTCAAGCTGGTTCTTCCAACTCTCAAGCAGTGGCCTTTCCAATTCAGGCTCCCTGTATTCATCGGGGTTCATAATTGGAATTCCTTTTACAATCGGATATATCCTTTTACATTGAGAACAGGTGAAAAATCCTTCAAGAATCTTTTCATCGGTGTCCTTAGTAATTATCTTGAGTTTAAGGTCAGCCTTGTCGAAAGGGCAACATAGTTTTTCTGTTGTTTTTAATCTCATAGTCTATTTTGATTTATTTTATTCAAGTAATTCTGAACGGCCTTCCTGGGATTTTCTGCATTCATGATTCCAGAGATCACCGCTATTCCCTCATATTCTAAATTGGCCAGATTTTGTATGTTTTCTGGACTTATACCTCCTGCAAGAAATATAGGAATTGAATAAGATTCCCTGGCCTTCTTAATAGTATCGAATTCAACCAGCTCACAACTATTACTCGTAGCAGAAGGAAATACCGAGCAAAATGAGATATAATCAAGGTTGTGATCCTGTGCCCAGGCAACCCATTCCAAATTATTATTACAGGTGAGGCCCGCGTAAAATGCTCTATTTACCTGTTTTCGAATAGCCT
This sequence comes from Salegentibacter haimaensis, assembly GCF_054121495.1. Lineage (NCBI taxonomy): Bacteria > Pseudomonadati > Bacteroidota > Flavobacteriia > Flavobacteriales > Flavobacteriaceae > Salegentibacter > Salegentibacter haimaensis. The sequence goes on along the minus strand of NZ_JBSYGH010000001.1, from coordinate 406,545 downwards.
CAATATTTGCTGGTATTTCATCGAAATGAATCCCATCAAGCGAGGACTTACTCAAGCATTCCCATCGGTTATTAATGAGTACAGGAACCTTTTTGGAATGACAAAGTTTACAGACCTTTTCTACAAGAGCAAGGATGTCCTGGTCTTTCATAAAATTATCCCAGATCTGTACAGCTACGATAGTTTCATGTAAAGCCTTCTCCATTCGTGACAGGAGTGTTTTTTCTTCCATAGAAGGGTCTATAACCAGGTAGACACCTCCCTTCTGTATTTTATATTTCATTTCCATCCCAAATTAGAGGCTTTAAAAAAGGCTTCCCAATATGGATCTGTCTCGTAATATTTCATTTTTGTATGCTGGCCATTGACAACCAGGTTTATCCCACCATCGAATGGAATAAATTTTCCCACCTGGGCACAGGTAATATTCTGTTTTCCTAAACTTTCAATAATTTCTCTCTCATTTCCGGGTGTACAGGAAATAATCATAGAACCCGCCCCGACACAAAAGCGTGAGTCCAGATCAAATATATCGCAAACCTGCTTCTGGATGTCTTGTATTGGAAGCAGTTCATCATGCACCTGGGCGCCATTGTTGGAGGCTACCGCCATTTCATAGATTGCACCAAGCACCCCGCCCTCAGTCACATCGTGCATGGCAGTAATTTTATCTGCATTCCCATTCATAACGGTCAGAGCTTCTTTTAAAGAACTGGTGTGATAGAAGCTCTCACAGGCCTGCCAATAGATATCTATGCCTGCCTTATTTTTTACCGTTTCAGGAAAACTCATTGCCAGAATGGCGGCCGATGAGATTGCACAGGATTTAGTCACCAGTATTGAATCTCCCACATTCGCATTCTTTGAAAGCTTCATACTGCTTTTGGGAGCCAGGCTTACAAGAGTACCACCACCGGCTATGGTTGAATTTTGACCATCGATGAAACCGGTATGACCACCGGTAATCGCAATTCCGATATCTTCACAGATATTATGAATATGGTTCCAGTATAATTTAAAGTCTGATTTAGAAAAGCTGGCTGGAAGGTTGAGCACAAACTGGCCATACATAGGCGCAAAGCCAGTGGTAGCCATATCGTTGGTCATAAGATGCACAGATAGCCAGGCAGATTCTTCAAGACCCAGCCCGGGAATTAATGATAAAGGATCACTGGTCATAGCCAAAGTCATCTCCCCGGGAAGTTCAACCAGGGATACATCTTGTCCAAAACCGGGTCCCAGTTTTACTTCATCTCGTTTAAAGCCCGACTTTTGTTTAATAAAACCATCGACCAGATTACGCTCTATTTTTCCAAGATTTTCACCCATTAGTCCACATCGTTAAATTGAACATATAGACCGAAGAAATCCCCAATTGGAACATTCCATTGCTGTACCGGAAACCATTTGGGAAGACCCGTACATTTCCAACGTATTGTATAATTTCTACCTTGCAGAGCTTCCTGAATTATAGCAGTAAGTTTTTGAGGTGTATAAAAAGTTGCGGTTAGATAAAAGGGATTTTTTCCGAAGATTTCCTGTATTCTTCTGCGAGCCACTTTGGGAGAATTCCGGTTCATCATTCCCATCGCTATTCCATATTTCCCTACCCTGGCCGCTTCGCGTATCACTCTAACGGGGTCTTTATAATATTCAAAAGTGGTAATAAAAGCCAGGCAATCAAAACTGTGATCTTTAAAGGGCATGTGATGTGAATCGGCCATGACTAAATCGCCATTAAAAAGATGGATGGCCTGAGAGAGCATTAAAGGCGAAATATCACCTCCCGTAGCCTCAATACCTATTTCCTGCCACCAACGGGTAAACCGGGTAGTTCCACAACCAAATTCGAGAAGGCTTTGCACTCTAGAATCTGCAGATACCAGATCTTTCATTATTTTTTTCTGCCAGACCTCGGCGCGTTTATAACGCCCTTCGTACCACTGTTCATAGGTATCTGTATGCTGACGATTAAAGAACCATTCAGGTCGGTTTTGCCAGGTCTGCTGACTTTGAGGAATAAGATTTTTTTGAGATTCTTTTATTTCCATAGTATCGAATTAAAAAATGAAACTTCATTTTAGGATAAGACAACGGAAATAAAACAGAAAATAGGTCTTTTGGCCGGCATCCCTACGTTGGCATTATCCAAATCAGGTCTCGGGTATATTCTCAGCCACTCTTTAGATGGCACCCCGTGCGTTATGTTGCACAAACCTAGTTAAATTTTAACTCACTATCAATTTTATATAAAATTTAGTTATTGGTCTTTTAAATAATTTAAAGGATGGGCACAACCCATATAACAAACATTTCTAATCCAATAAGTATAGATGCATCTTCTAACAAGCTTAGTTCTTGCAGGCTCTTTAATTAGTTTAAATCTATACTATATAGCCCCGTTTGGTGCAGCTTAACTACCCCCAGAACCATCTTACTTTCGAATAGAACTTTAATTTATATAAAAAAAGGAGCAACAGCTTGTTCAAAATATTAGATGTAAAACAATGACTTGAGGTAAACCGCTATTTCTGGCCAGGGCTTAAGTAGGTAGTCAATACATCTAATAGCACCTATTTAAATTAATCAAAAGACTTTAATTAAACCGTAATCAGCTATAGATCAAAAAATATTCTTAGCTTTCAGAGATAAAAAAAGAGACTTAATTTCACTTAGTCTCTTTTTTCAAATGATATCATTTACCATATTCTACTTTCATCCAATCATAAGGTTTCCGGGCTACCCATTGACCTCTTGTAAAATCTGGAAAGTCCTGGGGCTCTCCATTATTCTCGATTGAAGCTTCAGACAAAGGAGTTATTGCGCTCCAGGCAGCTGCATCATAGGCATCAATTGGTGGAGCTACATTTTCGAGAGCAGATTCAACAAAAGCTTTCATTACAAAGTAATCCATCCCACCATGCCCGGCACCGTCAGCTTTTTCACCATATTTTTGCCACACCGGGTGATCGTATTTTTTGAGCCACTCCTCTGAATCGCCCCAGGTATGCGGCTTTGATTTTCCTTCTATATAAATACGGTCTCCATCTTTTTCCCAAAGTCCATTTGCCCCCTGTACTCTAAAACCAAGTGAGTAAGGCCTGGGTAGATTAGTATCGTGAGTTACAATTATGGTCTCTCCGTTTGCACATTCGATCATAGAGGTTATCACATCGCCTTGCTTGAATTTAATTTTCGCATTGGGATGATCGGGACCCCCATGATTTACCACATAATTATGAAGACCTACTGCTTTTGTCGCATTTGCTGTCATGCTGGTAAAGCGATTACCCCGGTTGATATCGGCCATAGCTGCAATAGGTCCTACCCCGTGTGTGGGATATGTATCTGCATTGCGCAGAACAGAATGCCTTGTTCTCCAGCGCGCTTCAGAAAGGCCCTTTTCACCAAATTCAACACCACCTCCATAAGGCTGCTTTCCGTCGTTAAATTTTACTTCACGTAAATCATGTTGATATCCACATCGATAATGGAGCATTTCTCCAAAAACATTTTGTCTTACCATATTTAAAACGGCTAAAACGTCCCTTCTAAAATTCACATTTTCTAAAAACATCATGTGAGTACCAGTTGCCTCGTGGGTGTTTACAAGATCCCAACACTCTTCGATGGTTTGAGAGGCTGAGACTTCGAGACCTGAATAAACTCCTGCTTTCATAGCCGACACGGCCATTTTTGTATGCCATAACCAGGGGGTTGAAATTACAACCGCCTCAACTGCTGGAGAGTCCAGCAGATTAAGATAATCGTTCTCATTTTTATCAAAAACCAGGGGTTTTTTTCGATTATCTTTTTGAATAAGATCCAGCGCTAATTCAATTCTTTTAGGATCAATATCACAAATGGCCGTAATCTCGGTATCCTCACGATGAATTGCATTAACCAGATGATTGGTTCCCCGAAGTCCTACCCCAATAAAGGCTATTTTTAAACGATCTTTTGAGGGTTTCCGATTATAAGGAAACACGAGATTAGGAGCTAGCGTCACACCTGTACCTACAATTGCTGATGTTTTGATGAAATTTCTTCTTGAGTTCATAGGATATAATATTGACTATGGTTTTTACAATTAAGGATTAAATTTTAATAAGTGAATTATTCTTATACAGGTACCAAAGCAATAGATAAAGAATTGCAAACCCACCAAGTACTGTAATGCTTTCATAATATTCTTTAAAAAATTGCTTTAATCCAAAAAGAAGCTGGTCTGCTATACCAGAAAAATTGATGACGTGCGATAGAACATAGGCAACTATCGCATTTGAGCCTATAATTTTGAATGGTAGGATCCAACTCTTTTGTTTTTTGATATCAATAACCCAAAAAAATAGTGCCAACATTAATGTGCAGATCCCTGAGGTGATAAGAACAAAAGTTGAGGTCCAGATCTTTTTTATAAACGGATGTATGGCGTTTAAAAAGATTCCCATTATAAGAAGTAGGCCTCCGTACAGAATCAGGTTTTTTAGTCGCTTTTCTAAGTGGGCATTTTCCTTAATAAATTCTCCCGCAAACAATCCGGATAAGGTAGTCGCTACAAAGCCCAGAGAGGACAGCACCCAGGTATACTGTAAACCATCATCAAATTTTCCGAAAATTAAGCGGTCGACATATATCGCGAGATTTATTTCAGGTTCAACTACACCCATAGCGTGGCCGTGAACAGGAATAAATTCGAGTAATAGCACATATATAATCAAGCAAACTGCAAAAAATACATACCGGCTAATTCTGGATAGGTGTATATAGGTTAGAGTACTAAAAACATAGCCTACCGCAATAGCCTGTAGGGTGTTGCTAAAAATTTTAAATGAGTTCAAATCAAATTCTAAAAGGTTCCCTTGCACAATCCATCCTAAAACAAATAAAATTAAAAATCGTCTTAAGACATGAAGGTTAAGAAGCCTGCGGGATAATTGACCAGTTTTCAGTCTTGAATCTATCGAGAACGGAATTACGACTCCTACCAGAAATAAAAACAAAGGCATAATGATGTCGTAGAAATGAAATCCGTACCAATCGGGGTGTGAAAATTGAGTGGCTAAAAAACCAGTAAATCTTATCCCGGCCGCTACATCTAAATGATAAAAGAATTTGTCTGCCACAATGATCATTAACATATCAAAACCTCTTAGGACATCAATAGAATCTAATCTATCCTTTTTTTTAATCATTAAGTGCTTCTATAAGTCTTTAAAAGATAAAACGCTTAAAGGTTACAGTTCAATAACTACAAAAGAGTCGTCGTCGGGGAAATTTGCCACTGCAGACCAGCCTTCAGTTAGTTCTGTAAATGCGAGCCCTATACTATCGCCTACACTACCAAATTGAGATTTGGGCATTGAAAACTCAAGCGCATGTGTATTCGCATCTATAACGATTAGATCGGAAACCGTAAGATTGGAACCTGAACCTGGTATGGCTGCCCAACCCCAACCGCCGTTAGGATCTATATGCTGGTAAAATGCCCCCCAACCATTGCTTACAAAGGGTCCCTCAAACAGGAAGTCGGCACCTGAGGAGGCAGGCCAGTTTGAATGTAAAAATCCTGAAGAGGCATCTCCATCAGAATTTATAAACATATCTACAATAGCCATATTCATAGTGGTATTCCCTTCAAGGTACACGTTGATCTTTTCACCCCTGGCCCAAACCTTCATCTTTTGCATGGAACCTTTGGTAGGATCTGGACTCTCATATGCATAGTCTACATCATTCCAATCATCAAATCCACCATCTATTTTAATATCTATAATAATTATTTCGGGAGCCTGAATAGTCTTTGATATAAAATCTTCCTGCCCATTTTCATTAATTGCAGTTAAGGAGACTGTCAACTCTCCTCCAATATCATAGGTATAGACCGGGTTTTCTTCATCGCCGTAGAACTTTAAATCTCCAAAATCCCATCGATATGAAGTCGCATTTTGCGATAAGTTAGTAAACGAGAAGGTGCTTCCATCGTTAGAGAAAGAGAAATCAGCCACGGGCATTAGTTCTGTTGCACCATCATCATCGCTGGCACAGCTATAATAAGAGATAAAACTCAACAAAATCAAGCATTTAATTAGTGTTTTCATAGTATTACGTATAAAATTATTGTATTTCCAGATTATGCTTTAAATCATTTATACCAACTGTATCATCCCAGGTATTAACATTGGCCAAACGAATGTTATAGGCTAAAATATCTTTTAAGTTATCTGCTTCATCTTTTATTGCCAAATAAAGCTTATAAGATCCTGCAGGTATTCCGGAAACAGAAATAGAATCTGAGAAATCTAGAGAACCGTCAGGTACTATACGCCTAAGGTCAATATTCAGAGGTTTCTCGTAGGTTTCGTTCCCTGTTTGTGATTTGAATACCAGGAAGACATCTTTACTGAGGTAGACCGGTGCAAATCCATCATTATTAAAACTCAATTCCAAATCTAAAGAAGCTGAAACTGAAAGGCTTTTAGGAAGTTTTGCTTTACTTAGAGACAATCTATAGCCCAATTTACGTTCAAAATTCTCAAAGCAACCCGAATTTCTCCAACCATTTAAGACGGGTCCATAATAGTCTAAATTTAAATATGTCCATTTTAAAAGACTCATTTCCTGCTCTGCCGTTGTGCAGCTGGCTAAAGGTATTCCAGATGGCGGGCAAGTCTCTCCTCCCGTAGGCACAAAATATGCTTCATCACTAATGTATTTTTTTTCTTCTGAAACATTGTCGTAAGTACCATAATCTGAAGTACTGGCCATAAAACAATCATTATGAAAACCAACCCGGGCTATATCTGAATTACCATAACCCACATTCCCATCGATGGCCTGAGTATATTCAAAAATCTCACGTTTAAATTTTGGTCTACGAAGCTGAATTTGTACACTCTCTGGAAAGGTATTCAGCAATTTGTTAACCACACGCCGCTTGTTTTCGAGTGTCGTTAAATTGTTGCTCGATGCGTGCCATTCTCCCCAGGCACCAATAAAACCAGCCTGCACGAAAGGGATGATGTCTGAATTTGAGATCACTACATCTTTGAGCTGGTCGAGATGTTGCTCTACAATCTCAATAGGAGCGTCTTCACCATCCATTTGATTAGTATAAGCAAAACGCAGAATGCTTTTTAAACCTGCCTTACGAATGCGATTGAAATCTTCTGCTATTAAATCAAGCTCGGCCTGACTAAGTGGTGAATCTTTGAATTTATCGAAATAATAGACTCTAAGAATCAAAGTCACTTTTTCATTCTTTAAAGAATTAAGCATATTTTGAGATAAAGCCTCACCCTCAGACATGACACTATAAGTGTGCATAAAACCTCTATCAGGATTTGATATTACCTCTGTAGAAACTTCATAATTTATTTCTGCAATATTCTCATCAATTTTCTCGAATTCTCCTTGATTTGCATCATCTCCTCCCTGGCAACCACCTGCAAGCATCAGAAATGCAATCAAGCAAATGGCCACCTCTTTTGTTATTATGTTATAGCCTTTCGTTTTCATTATATTAGTTATAACCTGGATTCTGAATAAACGCTCCTTTACCTTCGCTTATTCGAGCTAAAGAAAAAGGAAAGACTGTTTTGTATGGTGCACTTTGGCAGGCCACACCATTTAATTCGTTGCAACGTTCTACAAACTTTCCATGCCTTATAAGATCTGAACGATACTGACCATTTTCACACCAGTATTCATGAGAGCGCTCTAATAAAACTAAATCATTAAAGCTTTGCAGGTCAGGGTATTGAGCCAGGGTCACCTCGCTTATTTGAGCGCGTCGCCTAATGATATTGATCAGATCAATGGCTTCCTGATTAGGACTTCCAGATTTATTCGCTATCGCTTCAGCCTTTGATAAGATGACATCTGCATAACGATACATAATTATATCTACCGTAGTTAATGCCGTAGTACGATCCAAATCCTGATTTATCTTGAGTGGGAGAGGCCCCAATTGCATTCGGTTACCCGGATTCTCACGATTATAGGTTACACCGTCGGTACCGGTATACTCTGCGATGAGATTTGTTTTCCGAATATCAGATTCTTCAAAAGAGTCATAGAAATACCACGAACTTTGAATTGTTCCAAATCCGCTTTTCCCTGGGAAATTATTAGGTAAAACCATGAGCTGCCATTGGTTTTCACTGGTACCGGCATAGTCGGCAGGAATTGCCCAAATCACTTCTTTACTGTCGATAGGCGCATCAACATCCCATAGCCCTACGTAATCTTCTTCAAGTTCAAAATAATTCATATCCATTATGGCATTGGCCTGTGCTTCCACATCGGCCCAACGTTTTTCGTGTAAATAAAGTCTTATTAGCAACATACGAGCTGTAGCATTACTAAACCTTCCATAATTGGCTTCCTCGGGGCCCGGCAAGTCTGCTGCTGCAGCTAACAGGTCTGCTTCAATAAAACTTACCATTTCATCGTTGCTCAATCTGGATAAAGGGGCTTCTTCTAAAGGATTCAGCAACACTTCAAGAGGGGCTACTACTATAGGGCCATAAAAATCGAATAATTCATAAGCCAATATTCCACGGGCACAACGTATTTCGGCAATGGCACGCTGCTTTGCAGTTTCTGGAACAGATGACTTTTCGATTAAATCAATATTCAAGGTCATATTGCTAATCTGATTGTAAAACACGTCATAGAAGCGAGTAACACCAAAGGTCGAGGGGTTCCAACTATGCAGTGTTGCCTCTTGTTGAATACCATAAGGTCCCTGTATAATTTCGGTAGTTGCATCAGAAATGAACATGATCCCATTCTCAGAGGTTGTATGAATACCATCACCATATGAGCCACGAAGCGGATAGTAGGATGCAAAAACCAAAGCATCTACATCGGCTTCTGAAGCAGGAAATATACTTGGATTAATTTCATCAAAATTTACAGGATCTAAAACGTCGTCACAGCTAATAGTCAAGGTGCTGAGAATACATAATAAATAGATATATGTTTTTTTCATAATTATTTTTGTTTAAAATTTAATATCCAAACCTAAAGTAAAAGTTCTAACATTTGGGTATGCTGCAGTATAGGCATCGGTCTCAGGGTCGATACCCTGGTAAGGAGTGATTACAAATAAATTGGTGCCATCAAGCCTAAGGGAGGCACTATCCAATAAGTTGCCAAACCATTGCTTTGGCAGGCGGTATCCAAGAGATGCATATTGCAATCTTATAAACCAGGCATCCTGAAGGAAAAAATCTCCAGAGCCATATCTGGAAAATCCAAAATGTGAGGCTGGTCTTGTGGTCGATGGATTTTCAGGAGTCCAGCGTTCATTCACACTTCTTAAGGCATTTCTACCATTCACTCCCACGCCAAAAGCGCTTACGCCGTAAGTAAAATCGGTAAGGTCTGTAATTTGGCGGCCAAACATTCCATTAAATTGAAGATTAAGTTCAAAATTTTTATAGGTTAGGATATTCACTAATCCAGCAGTTACATCTGGATCGGTGGAGCCAAGCATCACTATGTCAGCCTCATCTATGATTCCGTCTGGTTCACCAGTTCTAATAAATCTCCCGTTTTCATCAACCACTGGATTACCGGCTTCGTCACGTTCAAAACCATTAAGATCTTTGATTTTAATCATACCAGGAAATATATCGGGTTGAGCCGGCACCTCTTCCCCAACCTGCATAATCCCATCTGCTATGTAAGAATAGCGGGCACGTATGGGGTCTGTATCGCTTTGAAAAACAGCTGGCCTAAAATCTGGAGCACGTTCTTTCCAATTGTTTCTATAAGTAGAGAACGTGAATATGGTTTTCCAATTAAAATTAGAAGTATTAATGTTATTGGTATTCAAAGTAAATTCAAAACCTCTCCCTTCTGTAGTGCCTACATTGGCTAGTACCTGACCAATAGGGTTGTACGAATTTATAGGCTTCATTTGCAGCAAGTCTGAGACTTCTCTGTAATAAAATTCAAGACTTCCGTTTACTCTGTTTTTCCAGAGTCCAAAGTCAAGGCCCAGGTTGGCCTCGGTGGTTGTTTCCCATTTTAAATCAGGATTGGCAAGTCTCAAGGGAAAAACCCCAGTTAGCACAGATTCATCTGGCCCCAAATATGCTGGTCCGGCTCTTAGCGCTGCAAAAGCATTACCAGTGAGACCACTTGAATTACCGGTCTTTCCATAACTTGCACGTAGTTTTAACTGAGAGAGTGTTTCCCGCAGGGGCTGCATAAAGGATTCTTCAGAAATCTTCCAACCAAATGCCGCCGAAGGGAAAAATCCATACTGATTATTTTCGGCAAATACACTTGCGCCATCTCTTCTCAAGGTTCCGGTAAAAATATACTTGTCGTTTAAGATATAATTTAATCTTGTGAAATATGAGATGAAACCGTACTCACCGTTAAACGATGACACGATAGGCCTGTTAGCTCCGGTTCCAAGATTATTCGCTAAAAATGCATCGGTTATAAAATTAGATGCTGTAGCACTAGAGCCTTCAGATCTAAATTTCTGCCTTGAAAACCCAAGAAGCAAGGTTAATTGATGCTTTTCTGCATATATATCATCATAGGTTAAAGTAAGATCTACCAGATCGTCATTTTTCTTTTGATTAGCTATATCTGCGCGACCATTCTCTAAGGCTCCTGCAAAGACAGTAGTTGGCAAGTATGCCCTTCTATCACTAAAACCCTGATCTATACCATATTGACCTCGAAACAGGATTTTATCAATAGGTCTAAACTCAACATAAAAATTGGCTAAAGTTCTGTCTACAGTTCCGTTGTCTGTGATATTTAACAATGAAAACGGGTTTGGTTCAACTGCGCTATCTGGATTAAGGGGATAATTGCCATCTTCATCTATAGCCTCAATATGGGGCCCCTGCTGTATCGCTGCTCGAATAATCCCTGAGTTTTCAAACCCATCAATTCCTGATTGTGATAATTCACGCGTAGACAATTGAGAATTATTATTATTGATTTTACTTTTTGTAAGGTTCAAACCAACTTTCAGATACTCATTAACTTCCTGATCGAGATTAAATCGAAGCGATACCCGGTCGAATGCCGATTTCTTTATTATACCTTTGTTTTCAAATAAGTTTCCTGAAAGAAAGTACTTGGTCTTTGCACTTCCTCCTCTAAGAGAGATATTATGTTGCTGAATACCACCATCACGGGTTACTAACCCCAACCAGTCAGTACCCGACCCACTGTTACGAATGTCTTCATCTGAATAAAACCTTCTAAACTCAACCCCATTAACAGGATTTGCAATGGCTTCTTCCAGGGTTCGGTCACTATAAGGAAAAACCCGGTTCATAAAGGCCCAATTTTCGAAGGCCGCCTCGTTACGCAGTTGCTTCCATTCTTTGAGTTCAAAAACATCATAATCCTCTTCATCATAGGCCTGATAGGAATAAAAACCGGAATAGTTTACCTGAACATCTCCTTCAACACCTTTTTTAGTCGTGATTAAAATCACTCCATTTGCTGCCCGGGCTCCATAAATTGCTGTGGCACTGGCATCTTTAAGCACTTCTATAGACTCTATATCATTGGGATTGAATGAATTTAGAATTCCCTGAGTACCCCCGCTATAGCGGTTACTGTTAGAAGGCTGCCCAAAATTATTTTCATCCAATGGGAAACCATCGACGACCACCAAAGGTTGATTACTGGCATTTACCGAAGCAGCGCCTCGAATAACGATATCAAGACCTCCGCCAGGCTGCGCACTGTTTTGTGTAATTTGCAAACCTGCAGCTCTTCCCTGCAAAACCTGGCCTACAGAAGGCGCAGTTGAAAGCACAAGCTCTTCACCCTTAACCGAAGATATAGCCCCCACCAAATCACTTTTTTTCTGGGTTCCATAACCCACCAACATTACTTCATCTAACTCAGATGTGGCGCCACTTAAGGAGATCGATATAGATGACCGACCATCTACAGCGACTCTTTGAGTTTCAAAGCCTACGTAACTGAATATTAATACTCCATCACCCGGTACAGAAATTTCAAAATTTCCATCAAAATCTGTTAGTACTCCTACATTTGAATCCTCAACTCGAACGTTAACACCCGGTATGGGAATACTGGAATCTGCATCAGTAACAGTACCGCTTACTTGAATATTCTGAGCAACTAAAGCACCACAACAGCAAAAGATAAGCGCCAGCATAAAAAATGTTTTAATCATAATAGTCTATTTTAAAGGATTTATTGATGAAAACAGTTGAAATATTTCTTTGAATTATTACTTAAAACCTAAAAGTCCTGCTAATATATTAATTTTATATTAAAAAGGAAATATTTCGAAATTATTTTCTTTCGTTTTCTTTTTAATAAAAATTTGTTTCAAGTAGGATTTCTAGGCTCCTATTATGTATTTGCCAGTATTATGATTATTTTCAACCTTTATTTTAAAGCTTTACAATTTGAGTTCTATTTTTTTCAGAATAAAAAAGAACTATTTTTAAAATAGAACAAAAAAAAACACGGCTAATGGCCGTGTTTTTGAGAGCTATCCAAAAAAATAATCACTAAAAAATAACTTCTTTAATTCTACCCCAAAGCTTAAATAAAACAAATGCTGCAACTAAAGTCAGCAGACTCGTTATGGTAGCCAGTGTAGACCAGCCGTATATCCAATAACCTGTAGCAAACAGCGCTCCATAGACCACGATAAGTCCTGCAAGGGTTGCAGCTATTCCTGCAGGAACATTCCACTTGGCCTCACGGGCGTGCATAGAAATTTGCTCACTGCTTGCCCGGTTAACAACCCGCGACCACCCGGGACCGCCGGGACGAATTTTTTCATAAAATCGAAAAAGCACAGCATTGTCTTCTGGTTTTCCAAGAAAGGTAACAGCAAGCCAGGAAATGGTTGTAATTACCACCACGAAAGGATAAGTCATATATCCAGGCATCAAGCCTTCAACCGCCAGTTTTGAAACCGCTTCTTCCCCCCCGAACAAGTACAACCCGGTATCGGTAAAATTTAGAATAATACTAATCAAACCCGAAACAAACATAGCAGTGATCTCACTCCAGGCATTAATACGCCACCAAAACCAACGAAGTATAAAAATGAGCCCTGTTCCTGCACCAAACATTAAAATAATATTGAAAAGCTGCAGCGCGTTATTTAGAACCAGGGCGAGGGCTGCTGAAATTACCATTAGCACCACGGTTGATATACGACCTACATTTACTAACTCTTTTTGCGAAGCATTCACGTTGATTTGCTGTACATAAAAATCATTGACAACATATGATGAACCCCAATTCAAATGGGTAGATATTGTCGACATATAAGCCGCAATCAATGAAGTAAGTACAATCCCCAGCAGCCCGTTTGGTAATTTGGTGAGCATTGCAGAATAAGCCAGATCGTGACCCAGCTTCCCTTCTGCCACATTTGGAAAGGCCCTGTGAATACTGGCAATGTCGGGATATACTACCAATGAAGCCAAAGCCACCAAAATCCAAGGCCAGGGTCTTAACGCATAGTGTAAGATATTAAAGAAAAAAGTTGCGCCTATCGCATGATTTTCATTTTTGGCTGCGAGCATACGCTGTGCGATATACCCTCCTCCTCCTGGTTCTGCTCCCGGGTACCACGCACTCCACCATTGTACAGCCAGAGGAATAATCAATAAGGTTATCAAAGTGTTGGTATTCTTTATATCCGGTAAGATATTCAGTTTTTGAGAAACTTGCTCGTGACTTAATAATTTAGCAATTCCGCCAACCTCAGGGATATTAATAAGATAATATGCCGCGCCTATCCCCCCGGCCATGGCTACAAAAAAAAGAATAAAATCGGTATAAATCACCCCTTTAAAACCACCTACAGTACTAAAAACCACTGTAACCAAGCCCGCTATCCCTACTACTGCTATTGGGCTGAGACCCAGCATTACCTGCCCTATCTTAATCGCCGCAAGTGTTACCGCGCTCATAGCCAGTACATTAAAAATCACTCCAAGGTAAATAGACCTGAATGCTCTTAAAAATCGAGCGGGTTTACCTCCATAACGAAGCTCGTAAAATTCAATGTCTGTTGCTACCCCAGAGCGACGCCAGAGTTTGGCATAAATAAAAACAGTAAGCAAACCAGTAATTAAAAATGTCCACCAAACCCAGTTGCCTGAAACACCCTGATTTCGCACAATGTCTGTTACTAAGTTAGGGGTATCTGTAGAAAAGGTTGTAGCCACCATAGAAACACCCAGAAGCCACCAGGGCATTGTACGACCAGACAAAAAATACTCAGACGAATTTTTACCAGATTTTTTAGACACATAAAATCCAATACCCAGCGTAATTGCAAAAAAACCGAATATAAAGAGATAGTCTAAAGCATTTAAATCAATCATAGTAGAAATTTTGTTAAGTTTTTAAAAGGGCAGATGTTTTATTAGAAAACAGTTAAGGCAAAGACATTTATCAAATCTTAGCTAATAGGTAAGTAAAGTTATTTTCGTTGCCTTACTGTAAATTAAATTTAATTCAAAAGAACAAATTAAAATTAAATATCAAAAGTAAATGTAAGAAAATAAAAATATCGAAAGATTTTTTTGTTTCGTTTTATTTTTATTTCTTTGAATCATTAATCAATCCTAAATTAAGTTGAGATTTTGAAAAACTCCAACCCAAGTTTAGAAACTAGCAGGTTTTCTTAAAATTTATGAATATTAGAACACAAAATAATATTAAGAACAGTAATACCTATAAGGAGATTTTTGCCCAACCTGAACTATGGTTAGAGGTCTACACCTTAATAGTCGGTCAAAAAGCGAAACTCCAAAAGTTTCTCGAGCCTATTTTAGCTCAAAAAAACCTGCGCATTATACTAACAGGCGCAGGATCCTCAGCATTTATTGGAGAAGCGGCACAAGGTATAATTCAGCAACAAACGGGAGTTTTAACACAAGCCATTGCTACAACCGACCTTGTTACTCATCCTGAACACGCATTGCTTAAAGATCATCCCACCCTGGCTGTCTCTTTCGCAAGGTCAGGAAATAGTCCCGAAAGCTTAGAAGCTATTCGATTACTAGACTCTCACTGTGACACAATTCATCATTTATTAATCACCTGTAACAAGGAAGGTGAAGTTGCAGCCTACGGACGGGAAAACCAAAACTCTTATAGCCTAATTTTACCCGAGCGCAGTAATGACAAGGGTCTGGCGATGACAGGAAGTTTTACATCAATGCTGTTAAGCGGCCTGGTAATTTTTGACCTCAAGCATTTGCAGATTAAAGAGAAGCTCGTATCGAAAATAGCCCAGGAGGCGAAGGAAATACTAAAAGAAGCAGAAGATCTGCAACGAATAGCTTCACTCAATTTCAACCGCGCCATATTCTTAGGCTCTGGACCGGCATTGGGCATCGCCCGTGAATGTCATCTTAAGCTCCAGGAGCTAACAGATGGACAGGTAATTTGCAAGCATGATTCATTTTTAGGATTTAGACATGGCCCTAGAGTTGTGGCCGACGAAGATGCTTTATTGATTTATCTAACCGCAGACGACCAGCACACCAAATTATATGAAAATGATCTAATCAAAAGTATTGCACAAGATGCGCGGGAAATCCCATCAATTTGCATAGGCTGTGACAGCCATAAGGATCTTCGAAATACAATCGCCTCAATAGGCAAGACCCAGCCTGATACAAAAGGTTTGTATATATTACCTTATACACTCATTGGCCAGTTATTAGGATTTTTTAAGTCTGTACAATTAGGTCTAAATCCCGACAATCCCTCTATCAGTGGAGCCATTAGCCGTGTTGTAGAAGGTGTAATCATTTATGAGTAAACCATGATTCTTTGTGTATGTCCCAACCCCTCAATTGACACCTATGCCTGGATCCCCAGATTGGTGCCAGGTGAGGCTAACCGTATAAGCCGCACTAAGGCTTATGCAGGCGGTAAAGCCATTCATGTGGCTTTGGCGTTAAAAGAATTGGGAGCAGTTTGTAAAGTTTTAGGCATTTGGGCGGGCAGCAAGGGTGACTGGATTCGCAATGAGCTTCAGAGAAGAGGTATTGAAAGTACAGGAATATTTCTTCAGGAAGAAAACCGGTCTTGTTATACCTTTAGATCTGATGATCCAAACACTACCAACACCGAACTACTTACCCCAGGGCCTCATTTAAAACTTTCAGACTGGAAAGCTTTCTTGAAAATATATACCGAAGAAATTCAAACAGTAGAATATGTCAATATTAGCGGATCTCTACCTGATGGAGCCCCTGAAGATGGATATTTACAGTTAGCAAAACTAGCTAACTACTACAAAAAACACCTTATAGCAGATGCCTCTGGCTTACAGCTAAAGAATTTGACCACAACCTCTTTTTTCGGCTTGCACATCAATCAGCACGAGGCTTATGAACTATCTAACTCGGAAAGTTTAAATAATATCACTTCTTTACTCTCAGAAAAAGTAAAGCTTATAGCTCTTACCCTGGGTAAAGAAGGTTTATATTTATATAAAGATCAAAAAATTATTCATGCTAATGTTTCCATAAGCGAAGTAAAGAGCACCGTGGGAAGTGGAGATTGCCTAACTGCAGGTTTACTTTATGCCCTATCCCTTGAGTGTTCTGATTCAGATATTGCCAGATATGCGGTTGCTTGTGGTGCTGCAAATTGCCTGCATGAAGATTTAGGCTTGCTTCTCCAAAAGGATGTAATGCAATTATTACCCCAGGTGACTTTAAAAACAACTTATGAAACAGCCTAAAAAAATACTGGTAATAGGCGAGCTTAATGTCGATATTTTATTAAATGGCATTCAGGGCTTTCCTCAAATGGGAAAGGAAATTCTTGCAGACACTATGAAGGTCGTCCTGGGAAGTTCTTCGGCCATTTTTGCCGCAAATGCTGCCGCCCTTGGGGCTTCGGTAAGTTTTTGTGGAAAGGTTGGGCAGGACGACTATGGCAAACTTTGCGTGCAAAGCTTAACCGATATGCAGGTAGACACCCGTTACATTTCGATTTCACCTAAAAAAAATACGGGAGCAACTCTAATTTTAAACTACGAGCAGGACCGGGCCAATATCACATATTGCGGAGCGATGGCAGAATTTATCATAAATGATATTCCATGGGATCATATTGCCGATTTTGACCATGTTCATCTTTCCAATTTTTTCGTTCAGGAAGGTATTCGGGACCATATTATCCCGATTTTTAAAAAATTAAAATCCTGTGGGGTTTCCACCTCTTTAGACATCCAGTGGGATGTTTTGGAGCGTTGGGATTTCGATTATAAGAATTGTTTAGCCTATGTCGACTTTTTTTTACCTAACGAAAGTGAGTTAGTGGCCTTAACCGGTACAGAAACAGTAGAACAAGCTATTACAGAAATCAAAAAATACAGCAAATACCTGGCTCTTAAAATGGGGAATGAGGGCAGTTTAGGGGTACACCAACAAGAATTTATTAAAACTGAAGCCTTCTGCCCCGAAAAATTTGTAGATGCTATCGGTGCCGGAGATTCTTTTAATGCAGGCTTTATCACCCATTTTTTAGAAACACAAAATTTTAAAGAAAGTCTTATAAGGGGCAACCTTATGGGAGCCGCCAATACAACCGCTACAGGTGGTACTCAAGCCTTCACCGATAAAAACAACTTACTCCAGGTGTTGAACAAACTTAAAAATGCCGAAAATGAAATTAGCTGACAGATTATTAAAATACACCGAGGCCAAGCGCGGCCTTTTAGCCACCAATTTTTACAATCTTGAAACTTTACAGGGAGTTTTACAAGCCGCTTCTAATCTTGGCGAACCCATAATTTTACAGCTTACCCAAAGCTCTATAGACTATATGGGACTTAATACCGCAGTTGCTCTGGGGCGAGCCGCTTTAAAGGAATATGAAGTAGAAGGTTATATTCACCTTGATCACGGCGGTTCTGTAGATTTAGCTCAACGCTGTTTAGATGCCGGCTTTGATTCGGTTATGATAGATGGCAGCGAATTAGCATTTGATGAAAACATCAAAATTACAAAAGAGGTCGTTAAACGCGCCAGGGCATATGACGCCCACGTAGAGGCCGAACTTGGCTTTGTTGCAAAATTGGGGCAACAACACGGTTCACAAGGCTTCACACAGCCCGAAGAGGCAAAATCATTTGTAGAAGCAACCGGGGTAGATGCACTTGCCATTGCCATAGGAACCGCACATGGCTTTTACAAAGAAGAGCCCAAATTAGATCTCGATCTTTTAGAGCGTATTGCAGCCGTGACCCCCGCAACTTTGGTCTTACACGGGAGCAGTGGAGTGCCGCATACACAGGTACAGGCAGCAATCACACGGGGTATTTGTAAAGTGAATCTGGCTACTGAAATTAAAAATATCTTTATGTCAACCTTACAGCAAAATCTTGCTTCTACTGAAGAAATTGATTTGCGCAAGGTATTTCCACCGGCAACGGCAGAAATCACCAGATTGGTTAGCGAAAAATTAAAGATGATAAAAAATGAAGATTATGCAAAGGCCATTCATTGATGCACACGTACATCTAAATACCACTACTAAAGCAAAATTGAAATTGGCCAGGGATTATGATGCCTATTTCGTTTCCATCAATACAGATATACCTTTTTTTGATAGTTTGGAGAAACAGCAGTCTATAATTCAGGAGTTAAATACAATTGACAAAAGAAGTTTCTTTATCACCTCCTTTGATATAGAGCATTGGAATACCGAAAAATGGATTCCCCACGCCTTAGAGCAAATTAAACAGGGAATAGCACAAGGTGCAAAAGCTGTCAAAATCTGGAAGAATATAGGAATGGACCCGCGAGTTAAGAATAAGGAAGGGAATTTTGTTCTATTAGATGATTCCCGGTTCGACCCTATATTTCAATATTTGAGTGACAATGATATTCTACTTATAAATCACCAGGGAGAGCCCCGCAATTGCTGGCTCCCTCTAGAACAAATGACGGTCCTGTCTGATCGCGCTTATTTCGAGGAGCATCCAGAATACCATATGTATAAGAACCGGGAATACCCATCCTATGAAGCTCATATGACTGCCAGAGACACTGTTTTAGAGCGGTATCCCGATCTTAACTATGTAGGCCTTCATTTGTTTAGCATGGAATGGAGCTTAGATGAAGTAGCTAAACGACTGGACAAATTTCCAAAATCAAAAACAGATTTAGCCGAGCGGATTTGTCACGTACAGTTGCAGGGCATGAAAAATCGGGAAAAAGTAAGAGATTTTTTTATAGCCTATCAGGATCGAATAATTTACGGCACAGATGTGATAGATGATGGAAATATGACAGCTGAGGAAGTTGCTTCTAAGTTTGAATATTTATGGAACTACCATTGGACCTATTTTGCAACCGACAATTGGATGGAAGCTCGAGAATTTGAAGGAAAATTTCAAGGTCTTAAATTACCCGAAGAAGTTCTTTATAAGATCTTTTTTCGAAACGCAGTTGATACCTATAATTTAGACCTTCCTCTCAAATAAAATGTTTCAATTTTTTAATAGTTTCGGTTTAAAGAGCGTAGAATGTCTTCGCTCTTTTTTATTTTCATTATAAAAAATAAGAAATTGCAAATTGATAAGCTATCACAAGTACTTTTAGTATCAAAATTAGTCAAATGAAAAAAACCGCATATCGTAGATCACGTATCCTTGAAGAGTTAGATACTAATGGTCAGGTAAATGTTAATGAATTGAGTGCTGCCCTTGGAGTGAGTGAAGTCACCATACGCAATGATCTGGATAAACTTGAGAAAAATAATTTACTTGTTAGAGCCCATGGTGGTGCTTTTAAACCTAACAATGCCGCCCTCCCTGTTACCGAGAAAAAAAAGATAAATCTTGACATCAAGCGGCGTATAGGAAAAAAAGCCATTTCACTTATAAATGAAGAAGATAGTATTATTCTTGATTCGGGAACTACAACTTTTGAGATCACCAATAACCTGGGAGGCTTCGAAAGACTAACTGTAATTAGCAATGCTCTTGATATTGTTAACAATCTGGCGCAGTATAAAAACCTAGAAGTTTTTATGCCTGGCGGCTACTTAAAGGAATTTTCGATGTCGTTGGTAGGTCCTATGGCTGAGCGTAATCTAAGACAATTATATTGTAATAAACTTTTTTTGGGTGTTGATGGTATAAAAACCGGTCATGGTATTTTCACACATCATATGGAAGAGGCTTATTTAAATCAACTCATGATTGAAATAGCAGAAGAAGTTATTGTGGTGGCAGACAGTTCAAAATTCGAAAAGTCGGGTCTTGCCTTTATCTGTAGTTTTGATAAGGTAAACACCATTATCACCGATGATGGCATGCCCCTGGCCAAGCGCGAAGAATTGCGCAAAAACAATGTTAATATTATTATCGCCTAAAAATCACTAGTTTCGATCGCGTTAAAATGTTGAAAGTAATTAAAAAGTCTGCTCCAGGAGTAAAAAAGATGAAGAATCGTGAATTGCTTTCAGCCTCTAACCGCAGGGAGTATTTTTAAACAGAAAGCCCCCCAACCCCCGAAGGGGGCTTTCCTGGGAATAATTTTGAAAGCCTGTAATTTTTAGTCTGTAGTTGGTTGTCCTACAGTTTGTATATTATTGACTCAAAGCACAACAAACTTATACCTATTTTGGGATTCCATCAACACTATCCAGTTGGAAAAGCGAGGTTGTGAATTGCTTTCAGAAATGCCAGGGCATTCACGACTTCCAAAATAAAAAATAGAATCCAGGAGTAATTGTATTTTTAATCAGGAGGCCCCCCAACCCCCGAAGGGGGCTTTCCTGGGAGTAATTTTGAAAGCCTGTAATTTTTAGTTTGTAGTTGGTTGTCCTACAGTTTGTATATTATTGACTCAAAGCACAACAAACTTATACCTATTTTGGGATTCCATCAACACTATCCAGTTGGAAAAGCGAGGTTGTGAATTGCTTTCAGAAATGCCAGAGCATTCACGACTTCCAAAATAAAAAATAGAATCCAGGAGTAATTGTATTTTTAATCAGGAGGCCCCCCAACCCCCGAAGGGGGCTTTCCTGGGAGTAATTTTGAAAGCCTGTAATTTTTAGTTTGTAGTTGGTTGTCCTACAGTTTGTATATTATTGACTCAAAGCACAACAAACTTATACCTATTTTGGGATTCCATCAACACTATCTAGTTGGTAAAGCGAGGTTGTGAATTGCTTTCAGAAATGCCAGGGCATTCACGACTTCCAAAATAAAAAATAGAATCCAGGAGTAATTGTATTTTTAATCAGGAGGCCCCCCAACCCCCGA